>DVIY01000083.1 GCA_018710915.1 Candidatus Gallacutalibacter pullistercoris | reverse complement strand
CTCCGCAATACATACGGTTTTTCAATATGGTACTTATGGACTGAGCACACCATAAAGACGGTTTAGCAGGATCAACGCTGGGATTTTGGTATTTCAGCCCCAGGCGCTCCCGCTTGTAAGCGGCGGGGCTTAATATCCCGTGATCGTTCAGAAAATGTACAATGGCGTTTTTGCTCATACCGTCCAGAAACATATTGAAAATATCCCGGACAACGGCGGCGGCCTCTTCGTCAACCACAAGCGCGTTTTTGTCGTTGGGGTCTTTGATATATCCATAAGCGGCAAAGGAGCCGATGTGCTCACCGTTCCGGCGCTTCATATCAAACACCTCGCGTACCTTGTCAGAGGTTTCCGCACAGTGGTTTTCGTTGAGAACGCCCTGGATTGGAACGGCGATGCTCCGCATATTCTGCGGTTCTTTATAGCTGTCCAGGGGCTGGTGATACAGAGAGATAAAGCGGACATTGTACCGGGGAAACCAGTCATCCAGATAATAGCCCTGGTCACTGTAGTTTCGGAAAGAACGTGCAAGGTCTTTCACGATCACACAGTTTACACGCCCCCGCTTAATGTCAGCCAGCATCCGCTGGAAATCATCCCGCTCGTCATCCGTTGTGCCGGAAATACCGTCGTCCACATACTCGTCAACAATAATATACTCGTCACCGTCATTAAATCCGGCAATATGATCTTCAATAATCTGCCGCTGGTTTGTTACGCTTTCGGACTCGTCAAGACAACGCGCATCCTCTTTAGAAAGTCGGATATAGATTGCAATTCTCCATACCCGGAATTTTGCTTTAACAGTTTCAACAACAGCCCGGCTTCTCCGTGCCATGATAGCCTCCTTCCCTATCACATTACACCTATATTGTAACTCTGTTCAGGGGCCCCATCAAGGATGCCTCCGCCTCTGGACAAAGTGTCCAGAAGATAGGGTGGGAAGTTATAGGCCGCTCTTTTTGCGCTGAAAGAAATCGGAAAGGGCATCCTGCAAAGATGAGGCGCTGTCCGGAAACTCCAGCTTTACGCCCAAGTCGCCCACGCGGAAACAATAAGGATTTCCCATTTCCTTCAATACATAGACTGCCCGGAGATCCTGAGGAACACTTGGATCAAGCTTTATGCTTCTTATATCAGTCAGCTCTTCCTTTTTTATCTTTTGAATATCCACGCTCGAAAGCGCCGCAACATTTAGACTGCTCACAGAACATACACCTCCTTCCACATATTTCTATGCAAGTTTCAGGTTGTCCTATGAGAAAAGCGCAAGGTCAGTATTGCAACAGAGCTGACTTTGCGCTTTTATATATCTCTTAATAAAATGCCTGAATGTTACTATTGGCCCATCAAGGTCCTGATTTCGTTTGTATCAATCATTCTCATCCTTATATACGGGGAATCTATGCCACATCGGAGGATTTTTATGACCCATAAATAGCTTTTTGATCCACCTTAATATTGTTTCTACAAAATGGAACCACAGATTACCAAATACAAATATTACTGCAAGAAACAATAAGAATGCTCCCATTTCTCCCAAAGGCATTTTTCACCTCACTTTGTTGCAAATGTATTCATAAAGAAGTCAGTAAAAGCAGCCAGCTCATCGTCCTGAGACACATAGACGTATAGCTTTTCATCTTCCAGCCAATCATAGGCATTGATGCCAATATACCCCTTTCTGTCCGGATAAATGATAAAAGCATCTGTAGGGTACTTATTACGGTAAGCTTTTAAAATTTCAGAGCGGCGGTAGTAGGTCGGGTCACCACAGCCAGAAAGATCGGGAACTGTGGGAACGACCACGATTGTTTTGCTGGCCTCATTCCAGCCAACAATTAAATTTCCGATTTTTGTTTTGCTTCCATGAACAAATCCATAATTGAAACGACTGACATCCTCGGTATAGCCGAAAATCAGCCTATAATTGTCCCCATCTGTTACAACATGATTAAATAAAACACGCATTTTCTTTGCATTTGCATTGCTCTTTTCCATGTCGATCTCCGGCCCCTTGAAAAGCTTGCTGAAAATACCCATGGTAAAATCCTCCCGAATGTTTATTATCTCTCCGCCGTGGGGCGGGGAAACTTTGCATAAAGATGAAAATGTAAATTTGTTTTTATTGTGGGTGAGAAAAAAGCCCGCTTGGATGAGCCGCAAAAGGGGGCCAAACGGGCCGCAATGTCATGGGTTTTGCACGTCCTGGCTGCGGAGTGAGGCAAGCCAGTCCACGATGGCGTTTATCTGCACGTCGATGGTGGCTTCCGCAGCTTCGGGCACCAGCAGAGGCAGGCTGCCGGGAATGGCTCTTTGGATCACCATCGTTGCAAGGCAGAGGTTGGTGAAAAGGCTGACACGGTCTGAGGCAGACCGAACGCCAAAAATCTCCAGAAGCTGCCCGAACAGCCGCTGCTGCTTTTCGCGGAACGTACGATAGCTTTCGGGCGACAGGCGGCGGAATATTTTCTGCTGTTCCTCAACGGTCAGCACTGCAATGCCGTTTTGTTCGCCATAACAGCAGGTGCGGAGGAAGCGGGTGACAGCTTTCCGCCAGTCAAGTTCGGGGTCGTCCAGCAGCTTTTGAGCGTATTCCAGCACCCGGGGCTGCTGGAGATAGAGCATTTCCACCACCAGGTCCTCTTTGGTGGGGAAAAAGGTGTAGAAAAAGGTGCGGGAAATCCCCACCTTCTGATAGATCTGCTCCACAGTGGTGTGCTGAATGCCCTGCTTTGTCATCAATTCAAGGCCCACCGCCACAAGATCCCTGCGGACCTGCTCTTTCTGCGCCTCGGAATAGGCTACTTTTGGCATTCTTTCACCCTCTCATAAAAACAAAGCGACTGGACTTGTTTTTATTGTAGCATGGGAAAGGAAAAAACTCAAGAAGGGCAGGGGGAAAAACGACACGCCGGGAACCAGAGTTCCCGGCGTGTCAAAGCTGTAAAATTGCGGTGGTTCAAACGCGGACTTTGGGGTGCCGCTGATAGAATTTTTCGCGCTCAGCGAAATAGCACTGCGCGCAAAGGCTCTGGTATTCCACGTTGTTTTCCTGATCGATGGCCACCTGGTCGCCCTCAAACACGAACTCGCCGTTCACTTTGCGGCCGTTGCAGGTGGCTTTGCGCCCGCAGGTGCAAATGGTCTTCATTTCCTCAATGGCATGGGCCAGTTCCAAAAGGCGGGTGGAGCCGGGGAAGCCCTGCATGGAGAAATCGGTGCGCAGACCGTAGGCGATGACCGGAATATTCAGCTTCACCGTGACCATAAAAAGCTGCTCTGCCTGCTGCGGGGTGAAAAACTGGCTCTCATCGGTGAGAACGCAGGCCAGAGGCTTGTCGCCGCGGCCGGCTTCCTCCTGCACCAGCTGGAACACATCCATGTCGGGCGTAACGGTTTTGTCCACCGGGCGGCTCACGCCCAGACGGCTGAGCAGGCATTCCCCGCCCTTTGTGTCAATGCTGGGCTTGAGGATGAACACCCGCATGCCCCGCTCTTCATAGTTGTATGCCACCTGCATCAAGGCAGTGCTTTTGCCGCTGTTCATTGCGCCGTAGCGGTAATACAGTTTTGCCATAAACGGGAGACGCTCTCTTTCGTTGTGGTGTTTATTTGTTGCGCAGCCGGTAACCCAAGCTCATCAGGCTGTCGCCCAGATGGGCGTTTTCCACCGTCACGCAGGGATAGGTGACCGAAAGGTCATAGTGGCTGAAATTCCAGAAGCCCTTGATCCCCAGTTCCACCAGCTGGCCGGAAATTTCCTTCGCACTCTCCCTGGGCAGGCAAAGCACCGCCACAGTGGGATGGTTTGCCTTGCAGAACTCGTCCAGCTCATCGATATGGTGGATGGGCACACCGTCCAGGTCATGCCCCACCAGGTCCTGCCGGATGTCAAACACCGCCAGCAGGTTGTAGCCGTTGGTGTCGGTGGTCA
>DVIY01000082.1 GCA_018710915.1 Candidatus Gallacutalibacter pullistercoris | reverse complement strand
ATATGGCGTATCATAATTTTGATAATTTATTGTAATATTTTCATATTTCAACTCGATTTGAAAACTTTTCTGAGTTTTCAACATTTTCAACAGAGATATAAACGATTGAAAAAAAGAAAGTTATTTCCGTTTTCCTGTGATTTATGGTATGATTATAAATAAAAAGGCCTCTCGGCCAATCGGATGATCCGGAAAGGGGATTACTATGAGGGAAGATATCTGCACCATACCGATCAGTGAGGTATTTGAGCCGCGCGATGGCTGCCCAATCTGCCGCATGCGAGATATGCTGGAAGACCGGATGGCTACCTATATTACCGGCGCTGCGATGATGGAACCGGATGTACGCATTGAAACCAACCGCCTTGGCTTCTGCAAAGACCACTTTGACCAGATTCTGGCACGCGGCAGCCGCCTGTCTGTTGCCCTGATCCTGGAGAGCCTTTTACAGGAAGTGGAAAAAGACGTATTTCCCGATGGGAAAGCTGACCAGAAAACCGCTGCAAAAAAACTGCTGCCTGCTGCTGACCGCCGGGCACACAGCTGCTTTGTCTGTGAAAACATCGAAATGAATATGAATCATCTGATGGAAACTGTCATTAAATTGTGGCAAAGTGAGCCGGATTTCCGGAAGCTGTATGCGGAGCAGCCCTGTATTTGTTTCCAGCATTACCGAACGATACTGCAAGCCGCAACAAAAATGAACAAAAAGGTTTTCCCCGAATTTCAGGAGGTTACCCGCTCGCTGGCAATGAAATATCTGAAAGAGGTGGAAGTGGACGTCACGCACTTCTGCCGTATGTTCGATTACCGCAATAAAGACGCTGATTGGGGAAATTCCCGCGATTCCATTGAACGCGCCATCTGGTTCCTCACTTCCCGGCATCCACAGGTAGAAGCCAACGCAGGGGAGAAAAACCGCTAAATTATGAGTGATACATTTTCTATGAAAACCATAACTCCTGCCCTGTTTGACCCGGATCATACGCTTGACTGCGGGCAGAGCTTTCGCTGGGAAAAATCGGGCGATGTCTGGCAGGGCATCGCATTTGGGCGTCGGCTTTGTCTGCAAAAACAGGGCGAACAGCTGGTATTCGATTGCTCCCAGGCAGAATTCGACTCTATCTGGCGCAGCTATTTTGACCTTGACACAGAGTATGTCCGCATCCGGCAGCAGCTCAGCGCCATGGATCCAGTACTGGAAAAAGCCTGCGCGTACGCTGGGGGAATCCATATTCTTCGACAGGATCCCTGGGAAGCACTGTGTTCCTTTATCATTTCCCAAAATAACAACATCCCCCGTATCAAGGGAATTATCCAGCGGATGTGCGAAACATTGGGTGAGCGTTCCGCAGAAGGATTGCTGCTTTTTCCCACCCCACAACGGCTGGCATCTTCTTCACTGGAAGAGCTTGCACCGCTTCGCGCAGGGTTCCGGGCAAAATACCTGCTTTCTGCTGCGCGACTGGTAACAGAAGGCAAGGTCGATTTACAGGCCATCTCTTCTATGGAGATTGGAAAAGCGCGTGAAACATTGATGCTGATTCACGGTGTGGGGCCCAAAGTAGCGGAATGTGCGCTTTTGTACGGCTTTCACCGGCTGGAAGCTTTCCCCATGGATGTCTGGATGAAACGTGTAATGGAACGCTGGTTTCCTGATAAAAAGCCGGAAGATTTCGGCGCATATGCAGGGATTGCGCAGCAGTATCTGTTCCATTATATACGAACTTTTGAAGAGGAGAATTTCTGATGTTTGGGTTTTACGACATGGGATTTGATTTATTTTCCCTGATGTTTTCTGTCATGTTTATTATTGTGATAGTGGTTTTTGTCGTCACGCTTGGAAAGGGATTGCAGCAGTGGAATCGGAACAACCAATCTCCCCGGCTGATTGTCCCAGCCCGCATTACCAGCAAGCGGGAAGAATGCCACCACCATCATCACGACAATCATATGAGCACCTCTACTACTTATTACGTAACGTTTGAAGTGGAATCCGGCGATCGGATGGAACTTACGGTAAACGGCTGGGAATACGGTCAGCTGGCAGAAGGAGACTTTGGAAAGCTGACATTTCAGGGAACACGCTATCTTGGCTTTGAGCGGCAGTAATCAAGACAGAAAAACCTTCGTTGAATTGGGCATGAGTTCTTTTCAGCGGAGGTTTTTAGTGCTGCGAACTCATATCATACTGTTTTTAATTATTTGTAAATTCTCTCAGAATTGGATTTTTATAGTTGCCCGCACTTGATTTTCTTTCTAAAGTATACTGTAAGAAAATGACGGAAACACTCGAAAAATCCCGTCAGACTCTTGAAAGAAAGGAAGCTTGAACCCATGAAATGGAATCGAACCGGACTGCTGCGTCCCCTTGCTGCAGCGGCAGCACTGATAGTGTTCTGTACTGCCTGTGCTTCTCCGTGGGAAGAGGGGCAGCTGTTTTCAGAAGAGGACTCCTCTTCTTCCAGCCAGACGGTCTCTCCGGTTCCAGAAGAAACAACCGCTCCGGCTGATTCTGACAGTTCGGAGTCTTCCACAGAAAGTGACGAAAGTTCTTCTGGTACATCAGAAGAAAAAAGTACTGCCAAACCAACTGCAAAACCCACCGCAGAGCCAACCGCAGCGCCTACGGAAAAGCCTCTTGAAACAGTAAGTGTCACCATCCCCGAAGGCTTTACCGTCATGCAGATTGCCGAACGCCTGGAAGCAAACGGCGTATGCTCTGCCGCGGATTTTGTCGAAGTTTCGCAGGAATATGCACCGCAATCTTTCACCGTTCCATCAGACAGCAACCGTGCCTATAAGATGGAGGGGTATCTGTACCCTGACACGTATGAATTCTATGTGGATGACGACCCACAGGATGTACTGATCAAGCTGCTGAACAATTACCGGGCAAAGGCTGGCGGTATTTCCAGCACACAGCTGGTTGTGGCTTCGATTGTGGAAAAAGAGTCGCGCAGTGCAGAAAACGCCGTACTGGTGGCGTCGGTGATCTACAACCGTCTGGAAGCCGGGATGAAGCTGGAAATGGATCCCACCCGGGAATACATCAATAATTATGTGACGGGCAGCCCCTATCTGGGCAGCACCGAAAAGTTTGCATCCCTGTACAACACCTATAAATGCTCCGGCCTGCCTGCCGGGCCGATCTGCAACCCCGGCAACCGGGCAATTCAAGCTGCGGTCAACCCCGCCGATTCGGACTATCTGTTCTTCTTTTTCGGAAACGACAACCAGAACCACTATTCGAAAACGTTCGAAGAGCATCAGGCTGCTATGGAAAAATACGGCGTGCAATACAGCTAAAAATTGATTGAAAAAAGCTGCCTGCTCCCTATGGAGAATGAAGGCAGCTTTTTTCCTCTGAAGGCTTGACTTTTTCTCCGAAAACATCCGCACTTTCTCCGAACCATTTGCCGGATGGTTTACACATCGCTTCAGGCGTGATAAGATGCGGATAGAACGAAATTCGGAGCGTTTTCTGATGTTTACTAAAAAGGAGGATCTTCAAAATGAGCCGGATCACAATCAATCCGAACGAGAAAAAATCGACGATCAGCCGCAACCTGTACGGCAACTTTTCCGAGCACCTGGGCCGCTGCATTTATAATGGCCTGTTTGTGGGGAAAGACTCCCCCATCCCCAATGTCAACGGGATGCGCACCGACGTGGTAGAAGCGCTGAAAAATATCCGCCTGCCCGTACTGCGCTGGCCGGGCGGCTGCTTTGCCGATGAATACCACTGGAAAGACGGCATCGGACCCCAGGAAGGCCGCAAACGCATGGTCAACACCCATTGGGGCGGCGTTGTGGAGGACAATTCCTTCGGCACACATGAATTCCTCGAATTCTGCCGTCAAGTGGGATGCGAGCCCTATATCAACGGAAACCTCGGCTCCGGCACTGTACAGGAGATGAGCGAGTGGGTAGAGTATATGACGTTTGACGGTATTTCCCCCATGGCACAGCTGCGCGCTGAAAATGGTCAGGAAAAGCCCTGGAAAATCAAATATTTCGGCGTTGGCAACGAGAACTGGGGATGCGGCGGCAATATGCGCCCCGAATACTATGCCGATGAGTTCCGCCGGTATCAAACCTACCTGCGCAATTATGGCGGCAACCGCCTGTATAAGATTGCCTGCGGCCCCAACAACGATGATTATACCTGGACGGATACAGTGATGAAGATCGCCGCGCCTTATATGGATGGCCTGAGCTTCCATTATTACACGGTCATCGGCCCGGACTGGGATCACAAGGGCAGTGCACTGCATTTCTCCCGTGAAGAGTATTACCGCACACTGTTCAAAGCACTCAAGATCGACGAGTATATCGAAAATCACAGCAAAATCATGGATCGCTATGACCCTGAAAAGCGTGTGGGCCTGATTGTGGATGAATGGGGCACCTGGTTCGACGTAGAACCCGGCACCAATCCCGGCTTCCTCTACCAGCAGAACACCATGCGTGATGCACTGGTAGCGGCCGCTTCTCTAAACATCTTCAACCGGCACAGTGACCGTGTAGCAATGGCAAATATTGCCCAGATGGTGAACGTGCTGCAAGCAGTACTGCTGACCGAAGGCGACAAGCTGGTGAAGACCCCCACTTACCATGTATTTGACCTCTATCGTGAACACCACGATGCAACGCTGGTATACAGCCATGTCGAAACCGGAACCATCGGTGCAGGCAAAGAAGAGGTTCCGCAGATCAGTGCATCCGTCTCGGTCAACGAAGAGGGCGTGCTGCACGCAACGCTTGCCAATTTGTCCGATACCGATGGCGAAGAAGTGGAGCTCCTGTTTGCCGGCTTCACCCCTGCGGCAGCCGAGGGACGTGTGCTGGCCGGAAAATGCAGCGACTTCAATGATTTCGACCATCCTGATACCGTGCAGATTCACAAGCTGGAGGGAATCCGGGTGCAGGACGGACGCGTCTTTGTGTCTATGCCCGCATGCAGCGTGGCGGAGCTGACCATCCGATGAACCGCCCGCCATGTAAGCGCTGCCTGCTGCGGGATATGGACGACGGTTCCTATGCCCGCACGATTGGGGAATACGTCGAAAGCCTTTCTCCAGAACGGCGCGCATCAGAAGAGATTCTGCAAACCCGGCTGGAACTGTGCCGCACCTGTGACTATCTGTCCAATGGACTGTGCGGGCTATGCGGATGCTTTGTAGAGGCACGCGCTGCCAAAAAGGACTCTGTCTGCCCGGCTGTCCCGGCACGTTGGGGAAAAGAAATTCTTCGGGATTGACAAACAGACAAAAGCGGTCTATACTAAAGGCAATCAGAAAAAACCGATGAACAGGAAGCAGTACACGGGCAAAGGAGCTTTCAGAGAGCCGCGGAGGGTGTGAGCGCGGCAGCCGTCCGCCGGTGGAATGGGCCTGTGAGGGCAGGGGCGAACCGGGAATTTCCCGCAGTAGTTTTTGACGGGGACTCTACCCGTTATCAGGGGAGCGCATGTATCCGCATGCGAAAAAAGCGGGCGCTTTGCGTCAAACTGGGTGGTACCGCAGGAGTTTTCAAGCTCTTGTCCCTTTGTTACAGAGGGGCAAGGGCTTTTTTATTTTGCTCCACCCGGCCCGTTGTGTTGCGGAAGTATATTTTTGTGGAGGCACATATTATGGAAACTGTAAACACTGAGCGTAAACCTGTTATTTTCAGCGCGATTCAGCCCAGCGGCACCATTACGCTGGGTAACTATCTGGGGGCACTGAAAAACTGGATTTCTTTGCAGGACGATTATGACTGCATCTATGCACTCGCCGATCTGCATGCTATTACCGTGCGGCAGGACCCGGCCGCTTTCCGCCGCAATACGCTGGAAGCATATGCATTGCTGCTGGCTTGCGGTATTGACCTGGACAAGAGCCTTTTTTTCATCCAGAGCCAGGTTGCCGCTCATGCAGAGCTGGCATGGGTGCTCAACTGCTACACCCAGTTCGGTGAGCTGTCCCGCATGACCCAGTTCAAGGATAAATCGCAGAAGCATCCCGAAAACATCAATGCCGGCCTGTTCACTTATCCCAGCCTGATGGCCGCCGATATCCTGCTGTATCAGGCAGACCTGGTGCCGGTGGGCGCCGACCAGAAGCAGCATCTGGAATTGACCCGCAACATTGCTGAACGTTTTAACGGCGTGTACAGCCCGACCTTTAAAGTGCCGGACGGCTATATTCCCAAGACTGGCGCCCGCATTATGTCTTTGCAGGACCCCACCCGCAAAATGTCCAAATCGGACGAAAACGCCAATGGCTACATCGCTATGCTGGATAAGCCCGAAGACATCATGCGCAAATTCAAGCGTGCTGTTACCGACAGCGAGGCCTGCGTGCGCTATGCAGAGGGCAAAGACGGCGTGAACAACCTGATGGGCATTTACTCCTGCGTCACCGGCAAGAGCTATGAAGAAATCGAGCGGGAGTTTGAGGGCAAGGGCTACGGCGACTTCAAAGCCGCTGTGGGCGAGGCCGTTGTAGAGCACCTGCGTCCCATCCAGGAGCGCTTTGCAGAGCTGATCAAAGATAAAGCTTACCTGGAAAAATGCTACACGGAAAATGCAGAAAAGGCTGCACGCATTGCATACCGGACGCTGGCAAAGGTAATGAAGAAAGTCGGTTTCCTGCCAGTGGGAAGAAAATAAAAAACGAGATATTTAAATCTAAAAGCTAAACAGATATTAAGTAATTAAATATTGACAAAATCCCCCCTGATGCAGTTTATTTTGTCCTGCCATCAGGGGGGATTTTGTATAGATATGATTAATAAAAATGCGTTACTTGGCTATCAAGAGAATCTGGATTACTTTTCAAGTTCCATTTCGTTCATGACCAGCCCGGTGATGAGTTTGGGGTAAAAATAGGTGGATTTCTGCGGCATCTTTTCGCCTGCTGCCGCTACATCGCGGATTTCGGTCACACGGGTGGGGTTCAGGATAAAAGTGCACTGGCTCTCCCCTTTTTGTACTGACTCCAACGCTTCTTCCAGCGAGCGGGTATAGGTCAGGTTTACCTGATTGGCCATGTTCTCTTTATCAATTCCCATGAGCTTTTCCAGAACCAGGCTGTGCAGCACGGTGACGTCCAGCCCCTGAGAAGCTTCGCTCTTGTCGGGAAGCAGTTCTGCCATGACGGCAAGGTCGCGCAGAGTGAGGAGATACCAGGTTTCACCGCCGGCATAAAATGCAAAGGCTTTTTTGCCTGCCTCATACAGTGCCTGTAAGTTCTCTTGGATACAAGAAGTGTCTGTCATAGCGGTGATTTCAAAGTGCTCCTGGCAGCCGTTCAGCACTGCCTGCACGTCGAAGTTTTCCAGGTTCCGCACCAGGCGGTGTGTGGGGAATACGACCAGGCCTTCATGCTCCATATCCACCAGCATCATCATCACATAGTCGGCTTCTCCGCCTTCGGGAGCAATGCCGTTTTCATGACAGTACTGGCTGAAATTCACGGCGGTTTCATAGCGGTGATGGCCGTCGGCAATATAAAGCTTACGGCCGGCAAAATCGTCGCAGATTGCCTGAATCGCTACGGGGTCATTGACAATCCACAGGCGGTGTGTGACCAGCCCGTCGCTGAATTCATATCGGGGCGTGTCTTTCGAGAGGTTGTCGAGCCGTTCACGGGTGACATGCCCTTCGTCCATGTACAGCGAATAAATCTGGCTGAAATTGCAGCCGGTAGCTTTCATCAGGTTCAAGCGGTCGGCTTTGGCTTTGCTTAAGGTCTCTTCATGGGGCAGTACGGTGCCCTTGGAAAATGGTTCGGCCTTGACGCGGCAGATGAAGCCCTTGACCTTTTTCACTTCGCCTTCTGTCACAGCAGAGCGGAACTCTTCTTCGTAAATATACAGGCCCGGCTGCGTATCGCGGCGCAGCAGTCCTTCTTCTTCCCAACGGCGCAATGTTTCACCGGCCTGTGCATAGGGGTCTTCCCCTTCACGGGGCAGCTCCAGACGGATGACATTGCAGGGGTTGACGCGCAGGTATTCCTGACGCTGGCTTTCACTGATAATATCATAGGGCGGGCAGGTGAGTTCTGCAATATCTCCTGCCTTGTCGGTAAACCGCAGCCCGCGGAAAGGTCTGATTTCAGCCATGTGGATGCACTCCTTTGGTAGTGTTGGTTATAGGGCGCTTTTACACTTTACTATTTTAATAGATAAACCATTGCTGCGTCAAGGAAAAAAAGCAGCAGAGGATGCAGGACTTTTCAAAATTTTTTGAAAACGCTGAAAAACCGCATCAAATCTGGCTTCATTCGAAAATTCGTACAAAGCTATCAAAAAACGGTGGTAGAGAGGAATCCAAAATCCGTGATAGAGTAACGGCAGGCAGCCATGAAATGGCCGCGAATACAACAGAAAGGAGAAACGGGCATGAAGGACAAACTGGATCTTTTTCTTTTTGCAGAAGAAGTAGACGAAGAAATGGCGCCTGATGGCACTCTTTCGGAAGAAGAGGAAATGCAGGCGCGCAATCAGTACCTCTCTGAACTGCGTCTTCGCGGAGAGGAAGAGATCAACCGCAGGATGGAACGCGATGCACAGGCGTGGATGGAAGAAAGCCGCGAGACCGAAGCGGCTTACCCGGGATTTCATCTGGAAAATGAATGCCGTGACCCCAGGTTTATCCAGCTGCTGGAAATCGGCATGGACATGAAAAGTGCCTTTGAAGCGCTGCATCACCGCGAGATTCTGGCAAATGCGGTGCGGTATGCCGTGCACGATGTTGCCGAAAAACTGGTGGGAAGCCTGCGCAGCCGTCAGGGGCGTCCGCTGGAAAATGGGGCTTCCGGCAGAAGCGGGGCAGTGGTGCGCCCCGATGTGCGCAAATTGACGCGCAAAGACCGCGAGGAAATGGAGCGTCGTTCTCTGCACGGAGAACGCATTTCCTTCTGAAAAACCAGAACAAAATCAGAACAGGAGTTGATTGCATGAATGATAATTCTCTGAATTTGCAGTGGTTTGCTGTACAGACGACCGGCGATCTGTCGGACGAGATGAAAACCTATTATGAAAGCCGTCTGATCGATCTGGCGGAGCCGAGGCTGGTGCACGACCAGTTTGGCGACAAGTACCCGATTCCTCCCAACGGCGGCAAGGTCATCGAGTTCCGTAAGTACAGCCCGCTGGCCAAGGCACTGGAACCCCTGACAGAAGGTGTTACCCCTGATGGCAACAGCCTGAATGTCACAGCCGTCACCGCAGAGGTAAAGCAGTACGGTGACTATATCCAGCTTTCTGATATGCTGCAGCTGACCGCCATTGACAACAATGTGGTGCAGTGCACCAAGCTGCTGGGCGCACAGGCAGGCAGAACGCTGGATACCCTGACCCGTGAAGTGCTCAGCGGCGGCACCAATGTGATTTATGCACCCAAGATTTCCGCAGAGGGGGTAGAAACGGCTGTACAGTCTCGTGCTGCGCTGGATGCAACCAGCCGTTTGACGGTGGATCTGGTCTTTAAGGCAGCTGCCACGCTGGAATCCATGAATGCCGCCCCCATTGACGACAGCTATGTGGCAATCATCCACCCCTTTGTGGCCTATGACCTGATGCGCTGCCCCGAATGGGTAGATGCCCACAAGTATGCAAGTCCTGAGAATATCTATGCAGGCGAGATCGGAAAAATTGGCAATGTGCGTTTTGTCAAATCCACCGAAGCGAAGATCTGGAAGGGCGAAGGCTGCCCCAGCGGGCTGGCGGTGTTCTCTACGCTGGTTCTGGGTGCCAGCGCCTACGGTGTAACCGAGGTGACAGGCGGCGGCCTCCAGCATATCGTCAAGCAGCTGGGCTATGGCGAAGACCCCCTGAACCAGCGTTCTTCCTGCGGATGGAAAGCCACCCGTGCTGCCAAGCGGTTGGTGGAGGAATATATGGTTCGCATTGAATCCTGCTCCGCCTACTCTGCAACGGCGGAAGCCAACTGATGAGGGGAGGAAAAGCCCATGGCAGCGAAAAAAATGGTAAAAATCAAGCTGTTTAAAGATTACGGGGAGTACCGTGACGATGTGTTTGTGGCAGTAAACGGCGAAAGCTATCTGATTCAGCGCGGTGTAGAGGTAGAGGTGCCCAGCTATATTGCCGAGGTACTGGAACATTCTGCCGCACAGGATGAGAAGACCCAGCAGCTGATGGCGCAGACTCAGGCACGGTATGAACAGAAAGCTGCTTCCGTTTGACGGGAGGAATGGCGATGACGCTTGAAGAAGCATTGGCGGTGTGCGACCGGGCAAAGCCCAACCAGTACAGCCGCGCTGAAAAAATCCGCTGGCTTTCAGATGCAGACGGCTTGATTCAGCGGGAGATTCTGGATTACAGCGAGCCAGGGGAGTTTGCCGGGTATGACGAAGAAACTTCCGCAGAGACAGTGCTGCTGGCTCCCGAGCCTTATTGTGGAATCTATGAAGCCTATCTTTCGGCACAGATTGATTTTCACAACGGGGAATTCACCCGCTACCAGAACAGCGCGCAGCTGTATAATTCGGTGTTCTCCGCACTGGCGGGCTGGTATCGGAGGACGCACCTTCCGCTGCAGGAAAATTCAATTTCCATGTAGCGGGAAGCGAAACAGACAGGGAGGCCCCGCACCTGCGGGGCCTCGACTGCTACAGGAGGTGTTCTGATGATTTTGCCATATCTTTCCCCCATTTCACGCACCCGTTCGGTGCTGTATCAGTTTGGCGGGTACTGCCACACGCGCACCTGTTCGGATGGGCAGTTTTATGAAATGCAGAACCTTTCGGCGCGGGAAGTCCCCTTGCTCTGTCCACGCAGACAGCGGGGAAAAATCCGGCAGTTTTCAAGCCCGAACGGGGTTTTTGGCCGGGACAAGCTGTGCTGGGTGGATGGGACGGATTTTTATTATAACGGGTTCCGTGTAGGAACCGTTTCGAATACAGAAAAACAGTTTGTCGGGATGGGGGCGTATTTGCTCATCTGGCCCGATAAGAAATATTACAACATTCAAACCGGGGAATTCGGCGATTTGGGGGCTTCTTTTACAACCACTGGTTCTACGGTGGGATTTATCCTTTCAAAAGCCGACGGAACGGTTTACGAAGGCTATACAACCGGAGCGGAAGCGCCTTCTTCCCCGGAAAACGGCACTTTGTGGCTGGATACCAGCCAGACTCCGAATATTCTGAAAGAGTATTCCTCGGCAACGCAGTCATGGGTGGAAATCGCGTCTACTTTTGTGAAAATCAGTTTCGGCAATCTCGGTAAGCTGTTCAAGCAGTATGACGGTGTGACGGTTTCGGGCTGTACCGGTATTGCAGAGGGCATCAATGGTTCTCACATCATCCAGAGCTGTGCAGATGACTGGATTGTAGTGCCGGGAATTCTGGATTCTTCCTATAACCAATCGGAACCGGTCACAGTGTCGCGCGAGATTCCCGACATGGATTTTCTGACGGAGAGCGAGAACCGCATTTGGGGATGCTCTTCCAAAAACCATGAAATTTATGCCTGTAAGCTGGGAGACCCCACCAATTGGAACTGCTTTGAGGGAATTTCTACCGACAGCTATGCGGCGACAATCGGTTCTGACGGTGATTTTACCGGTGCGTGCACGCATCTGGGGTATGTCCTGTTTTTTAAGGAGGATATGATTCACAAGGTGTACGGAACCCGCCCGGCCAATTTTCAGATTACCAACAGCCCGGTGCGCGGGGTAAAAAAGGGCAGCGAGCGTTCGCTGGTAATCGTGAATGAAACGCTGTATTATCACAGCCGCAACGGGATTTGCGCTTATGATGGAAGCCTTCCGGTCTCCATTTCGGCAGCACTGGGGAACGGGAGTTATCAAAACGCGCGTGCCGGTACGGTGGGAGACAGCTATTATATTTCCATGCAGAAACCGGACGGCGGCTGGGATCTGTTTGTATATGACGAAGCTTCGGGCCTGTGGCACCGGGAAGATGATACGCAGGTGAAATGGTTTGCCCGTGTAGGCGGGGAGCTGTATTTTATTGCCGGAGATAACGCGCTGTACACGGTAAACGGCAGCACTTCCCTTTATGAAGGCGACGAAGGTTCGCTGGGAGAAACGGAAGACCCGGTACAGTGGTTTTGTGAAACCGGCGACATGGGCGGTGGGCTGCATGAATACCTGGCGGGGCTGCAATTCTGCTTTCAGCTGGCGGCCGGAAGCTCGGTAACGGTGCGGCTGCAATATGACGGCGGTGAGTGGGAAGAGATTGCACAGGTTACTTGCTCGGAAAAACGGGTATTTACTCTGCCGGTGATTCCCAAACGGTGTGTTTTTCTGCGGATTCGGCTGGAAGGAACCGGAGAAATGCAGTTGTATTCCATCGCCAAAACGACCGAATCAGCTACGGAGCTTCCCATTTCGAAGATGTAAGACAGAAAAAAGAAAAGGGGTGTAAACTCGATGAGCGGTTTTTCTTTCTCCCTGCCGGGACTGGAGCAGGCATCGGATCCGCGGCAGCTTCGAGGATGCCTGCTCCGGTTGACGGAAGAGCTGCAATATGCGCTCTCTAATTTGGGCGGGGATAATTTCAGCGAAGAAACGCGCAGCAGGTTGACTGCGATGGAAGACAGTGCAAAAAAAGCAGAGGAAATTGCGGGAAAGACAGAAGAAGAGGCCAAGTCAGAATTTCAGCGCTTGTATGAAGAGCTGATTCGTTCGGCAGACGAGCTTTCCAGTGAATTTGAAGTTTCACTGAATCAGCGGGAAGATTCCATTTTGTCGCAGGTAACGGAGGAATTCACCGCAAAATCGGAAACTGCTGCGCTGGAAGAGACATTCCGTTCCGAGATGGAGCAGACCAGCCAGAAAATTGAGATGCGCTTTTCGGATGCGGCTTCTCTGGTGCAGCAGACCGAAGGAGAGCTGGAAGAGTATAAAAACCTGGTGGACACGTATATTCAGTTCAGCGTAAACGGCATTACGCTGGGAAAGCGCGATAGCCCCTTTACAGCGGTACTGGATGAAGAGTCTCTTTCTTTTTTGCAGAACGGTGCCAAGATTGCGTATCTCTCGAATAATAAATTGTATATCACCAATGCAGAGGCATTGAACCGTTTTACAGTGGGAAACGGCGGCAGCGGATATTTTGACTGGATTCCCCGTGCAAACGGAAATTTGGGCATGAAGTGGCGTGCCGGATAAACAGCGCAGAGCAAAAAACACAAACGAAAAGGGGGTTTCCCGTGGCTGAAATCGTAAAAAATTATTCCAATGGTTCCTCCATTAAAATTGTTTATTCCTATTCTCAGAATGTCAGTAAAAACCAGAGTACGATTACCATGACGCTGTACGTGAAGCGCGATGCATACGGCCCCAGCTGGAACACGCACTGTGATTCCTATATGGAGCTGAATGGCTCCAGAGTGATGACCTATACAGACAATTTTAAAATTGGTACCAGCTGGGTAAAGATTGGCTCAACCGTCAGCAAAACAGTCACGCATAATGCCGACGGTACAAAAAGTGTGAGCATGAAGGGCTTTTTTGACTCGCAGGGATTGACTACCAAGCTCACCGATTTGACGGTATCAGATACGATCAGCCTGAAAACCATCCCACGCACCAGCAGCTTTACGCTTTCCACGTCTTCGGTGACCGCCGGAAGCACCAGCATGACGGTAAACATCAGCCGGGAATCCTCTTCTTTTACCCATACCGTACAGTGGAAGCTGGGCGACCACACCAAGAGCACCACCGGCGTGGGGACATCCGCTTCCTACACCATCCCGGAAAGCTGGCTGGACGCGATTCCCAACAGCACCAGCGGTACCGGTACGGTGACGGTTACCACGTACAACGGCAGCACCAAAATCGGCAGCACCAGCAAGAGCTTCACTGTCAAGGCCGCGTCGGACGTTGTGCCCAGCTTTACCGGCATTACCTTCACCCGGGTGGATGGTGATGTACCGTCCAGCTGGGGCGTTTATGTGAAGACCAAAAGCAAGGTTACGGCATCCATCACCGGTGCGGCGGGCGTGTACGGCAGTACAATCAAAAGCTACTCCATTTCAGGCGGCGGGTATTCCGGTACGGGCTCCAGCCTGACCACCGGCTTCCTCAACACGGCGGGGACCGTCACCTTTACCGCGAAAATCACCGACAGCCGCGGCCGCACCGCCACAAAGACCGCCAGCATCACAGTGGTGGACTATTCCCCGCCGGTGCTGTCGTCTGTCACGGCCTTCCGCTGTAATTCCAGCGGCGCCGAGCAGGATGACGGGAATTATATTTCCGTCACGGCGGAGTTTTCCGGCTCTTCCGTCAACGGGAAAAACACCATTTCCGGCAAATACCAGCGCAAGCCGGACGGCGGGAGCTGGTCTTCGCTGTACTCCCTTACCTCCGGGCGGGCGGCTGTCTTCTCCGCATCGAGCGAATCGACCTATATTGTGCGCGTGCAGGTTTCAGATGCTTTTACAACCGTTTCACAGGATGTAGTGGCTAACACCGGCGAATATATCATGGACTTCAAGGCAGGCGGCGACGGCATTGCCTTCGGCAAAGCCGCAGAGCTGCAAAAGGCGCTGGAATCCGCATGGCAAATTGTTTTGCAGCAAAGCGGCCCTGAACAGCTGATCCTGCACAAAAAGGCCGGTGAAGTGGATAACGTCATCAAATTCGAAGACACCGTGGCAGGCAAACAGGATTCCTGGTATATCAACCAGTACACCGACGGGACCGAGCCGAATTCCCTGCGGTTCCAGACGAACTCTTTGAGCGCATCTGCCGATGATTTTGCCTATGTCATGATTTTATACCCGGATGGCCATATGCTGGTAAAGGATTCCGTATGGCTGTCACAGTCGAAGCTCTATGCGCCGGACAACTATAAAATGGCCATCGAAGTGCAAAACGGGCAAGGTACCCGGAAGGAGGTACAGTGGATCGGCGAAAATGGCGGTGAAAACCGTTTTGTGCTGCGTACCACGCAGAATGGCCTGGGGTATCTGGGCACCACCTCCATGCGCTGGAACACGGGTTTTTTCACCAACACTATCACGCAGAGCGATTTGAAGGACAAGGAAAATATCAGGGAGATTCCGGGTGCGAAAGCGTTTATCATGGCATTAAAGCCCATCGCCTATACCCTGAAAGACGGCGATACGGGCAGAACGCATATGGGCTTCGGCGCACAGGAAGTGGCCCAGGCAGCAGCACAAAACAGCATGGGCGACCTGGCGCTGTATCAGGCGGCAGTGGTGGAAGAAAACGGTACGGAATCTTATTTCCGTTCAGATGTTTCTGATGAACAGCTTTGCTGGGGGCTGAATTATCCGGAATTTATTGCCCCGCTGGTTGCGCTTGTGCAGGAACAGGAAGAGAGGATTTCTGAATTAGAAGAAAATATAATAAAAATAGAAACTAAATTATCAGGAGCATCATTGTAAAGATGATTGAAATCAGGAAACGGAGGTAACAGAATGGCTATCAAATATACCGTTAAATGGGGAGATACACTTTGGGATCTTTCCAGAAAATATGGCGTCAGTATTGATGCAATTGTCAAGGCAAACAAGCAGATTAAAGACCCGAATTGGATTTATACCGGTGATACGCTCATTATCCCTACCGGTGGAAGTTCTTCGGGGTCAAGCTCTTCCGGAAGCAGTGTATCCAAAACCCCTTCTTATGAAAGCGGTAAGCCCAGTTATAAACCCTCCAATACGCTTTCTTCTCTGGAAAAGCAGCTTCAGCAGCTGGAAGCACAGCGCCCCTCTGAATATAATTCTCAATACAGCGAACAGATTTCCCAGCTGGTAAACCAGATTTTAAACCGGCCTGAATTTTCTTATGATTTGAGCAGTGATCCATTGTATCAGCAGTACCGCCAGCAATATATGCAGGCAGGAAATCTTGCCATGCGTGATGTGCAGGGCCAGTCTGCTGCACTGACGGGCGGATATGGAAGCAGCTATGCTACGACAGCCGGAAGCCAGGCATACAGCCAATATCTTTCTCAGCTGAATGAGCGTGTGCCGGAATTGTACAATGCAGCCTACAGCCGGTATGAAAGCCAGCAGCAGGCACTGCTCGACCAGATGAATACGCTGATGAATATGGATAGCACAGCCTATCAGCAATACCGTGACCAGGTATCGGATTATCAGAAACAGCTGGATTATTATAAAGACCAGTACCGTGCGCAGCAGGAGCAGGAATATAAACAATATCTTGATAAACTGGAAGCCTGGCAGGAAGACCGCGAATATGGTTATCAAAAAACACAGGATAAACAGGAACAGTCCCGCTGGGAAGAAGAGATGCGCCGAAAATGGGCACAACTATATCAGTAAGGTGTTTATCTGGTTTGAGGATAAGGGCTTTGTAATTTTTGAAGCAGATTTTCTGACAGTTTTGTCACCTTAATTGCATTGAAAGCACGGGCATGATACAATGATGGTAAAAAGACTTCTGCCATGCAGAAAGGAGCTGTCTGTTTTGAATTTCCCCATGAGTTTTCGTCATCGGTGCGCGTTGGTTGGGATGCGTGCCGTTGTTTTTATAGTGGTGCTTGCCATGATGCTTACCTGTTGTGCCTGCTCTGGAGAAGAGCGTCCCGAAAATGCAGACCAGACGATTTTGTTTCATCTGGAAGAAGACCCTGCTTCCCTTGACCCGCAGGTAGCCAGCACTTTTGGTGCGCGCGTAGCGGTAGAGGCCCTGTATGAAGGGTTGGTACGGTTGGATGAAGAGGGTACCCCCTACCCCGGCGCTGCTGAAAGCTGGACTGTCAGCAGTGACGGAAGGGTTTATACCTTTCATATTCGGGAAGATGCGCAGTGGAGCCGTTCCATCGTGGAAGATGATGGCGAAAAAATTTCTTCTTCCACTCCAGCTCCATTGACTGCACAGGATTTTGTCTATGCATGGCAGCGTGCAGTCAACCCTGTTACCGGCTGTCCAGATGCGGCCTCTTTTTCCAATATTCAAAATGCATCACAGATTCTGGCCGGAAAAATGGATCCTTCTCAGCTTGGAGTCACCGCACAGGATGAACACACTTTGGTTGTTACCCTGGAAAATCCCAGTGAAGACTTCCTGGCTTTGACAGCATCTACTGCATTTATGCCCTGTCAGGAAGAATTTTTCCTTTGGACTTCGGGCCGGTATGGACTGGAAGCCAAATATGTCTGCGGGAATGGCCCGTTTGTATTCAATAATAACTATGCCTGGGACCATGAAGAAGGCATGTCGATGAAACGCTCTTCCAGCTATCAGGGAGACAAAGAACCTTTGCCGGCTTCGCTGAAACTCTATACCAGCACAAAAGCTATTAAGGTAGAAAACCCTCTTACAGCGATTTCAGAACAAACAGTGGATCTGATTGAGCTGCCTGGGGAATTGGTAGAAAATGCGCAGGATGAAGAGGAGTATCAGATTATCACACTTCCCATGGATGCCGTATGGGGGCTGTGCTTTAATACAGAAGATGACCTTTTGAAAAATGCCGATATTCGCCGCGTGTTTGTGCAGACGCTCAATCGCGAAACCCTGATTGATAATTTGCCCGAACAGGCCTCCCCGGCATCCGATATTATCCCCTCTACTTTTCTCTGGAACGGTGAAAGTTATCGCGAACAGGCTGGCAGTGATTTTTATTTGCGGCAGGATAACAGCGTGCTGGATGGCCTTTCCGGGCTTCTGCGGGATATGGAATTGGATACGATGCCATCCATCACGGTGCTGGGCACGCAAAGTGCACAGGAGATTTTGAATCAGATGCTGATTACCTGGAATGGCCGCATGGGAAATTATT
This sequence comes from Candidatus Gallacutalibacter pullistercoris, assembly GCA_018710915.1. Lineage (GTDB taxonomy): Bacteria > Bacillota > Clostridia > Oscillospirales > Acutalibacteraceae > Heritagella_A > Heritagella_A pullistercoris. Next base: position 1,219 of record DVIY01000082.1, on the reverse strand, counting down.
TTAATCTGGAAACGATGAGCGAAAGTGATTTGACGTCAAAAGTCAAAAAGGGAGAGTATCAGGCAGCGGTTTGCGCTTTGCGCCCGGAAGGAGATACCCCTCTGAGCCTGCTGTCATTGTTTTCTTCTGAAAGTGGCGATAATCCGGCACACCTGAAATCCACTGCTTATGACCGGCTTCTGGAAACCGCATCCAACAGCACTTCTGTAAACGATATTGTTCAGGCGGAAAAATGGCTGAATCAACAAGCAGTATTTTACCCGTTGTATTATACAGATAGATATTATTTTGCCAATCCCACGCTGACCGGTGTGGTAATCCATTCTCTCGGCCGAAGCATCGATTTTATTCAGGCCGGAAAACTCGAATAAGGGGAGAAACGATATGTTTACTTTGCGTCCCTATTGCCCGGAAGATTTGCCGCAGGTATTGAAACTGTTTCGCAGTTGTGTGCATACGGTTTGCCGGAAGGAATATACCCCTGCGCAGCTGGAAGCCTGGGCGCCTGAAAAGATGGATGAAGAAGCTTGGGGAAAGTCATTGGCGTCTCATTGGGCGTTTGTGGCCGAGCAGGATGGCATTTTGCTTGGCTTTGCCGATCTGGAAGAACCGGACTATTTTGACCGTTTGTATGTCTCTGAAACCAGCCAGCGGCAAGGAATAGCTTCCGCGTTGGCACAATGTATGGAAGACCGTGCGCGGGAATTGGGGGCAAAAAAGCTTCTGGTTCATGCGTCGCTTACAGCAAAAGGCTTTTTTCTGCATCGCGGTTATCGCGAACTGTATGAACAGCAAGTGGAACGGCACGGGCAGAAGCTCACCAACTTCGGCATGGAAAAAACTTTATAAAAACAAAACGCAGGCTGTCAGCACAATTTGTTGGCAGCCTGCGTTTTGTTTTTATAAATTAGTTATTTTTAGGAATACGCCTGCGGATTTCTTCTTCAGCCTGATGCTGGTTGTTCATAGCCACGACCGTATATTTGGTAAAAGGTGTATAGATGATCAATTGCTTTTTAGCGGATTCTACGTGGGAAATCTGATCATATGTAAGCGAGAAACTGACATTGCTGCTTGTAAGTCCCATTGCAGTGACACCTTCTATATGGTCATCGTATACATATAAATACGAACGGCTGACAGCTATCATATTTGCGATTGCCCAAACAAAATAGATAATTGAAAAAAAAGAACTGATGATAAGCAAAGTAAAAAAGTT
>DVIY01000081.1 GCA_018710915.1 Candidatus Gallacutalibacter pullistercoris | reverse complement strand
CGATGCAAATCGATGATTGACAAAGCCCAACACCCATGCTACAATACATAATCGATGAGCAAAGACGTTCATTCCAGGCAGAAGTGTCCTCTTCTGCGGGATGGTTGTCTTTGCTCTTTTTTATTTTCCTGAAAGGACGGGGAACCATGAAACTAGAAGGTCAGGTGCGCATCCCTTCCGGCTGCGCCATCGCCGCCGTGATTTCCAAAGAAGGAAACCGTATGGCCGGCGACATGATTATCAACGGCATGAAGCCCATGCATGACCGCTCCAATGGTTTGGGAGGCGGCTTTGCCGGGTACGGCATTTATCCGGAGTATCGGGAGCTATACGCTCTTCACCTCTTTTATGATGATAAAATCGCAAAGTCCACCTGTGAAGAGTATTTAAAAGAGAGATTCGAAATCGTACAGGCAGAAGAAATCCCGATTCGCAAAACGCCCAAAATTACCGATGAACCGCTGATCTGGCGCTATTTTGTTTCTCCGCTGCGCTCTTTGCTGGCGCGCAGCCAACAGGACGAAAAAGAATTTGTCGCCCGCACCGTTATGCGCATCAACACCCGTCTGGAGGGCTGTTACGTCTTTTCCAGCGGCAAAAATATGGGCGCATTCAAAGCGGTGGGATTCCCGGAAGACGTCGGCCTGTTTTACCGGCTGGATGAATACGAGGGATATTGCTGGACGGCCCATGGCCGTTACCCCACCAATACCCCCGGCTGGTGGGGCGGCGCGCATCCCTTTGCGCTGCTGGATTACTCGGTGGTGCACAACGGCGAAATTTCTTCGTATGATGCAAACCGCCGTTTTATTGAGATGTTTGGATATAAATGCACCCTGCAAACCGACACAGAGGTCATCACGTACATGATGGATTATCTCCTGCGCCGCCAGGGGCTCACGCTGGAAGAAGCCGCTTCGGTTATCGCCGCACCGTTCTGGAGCACAATCAACCAGAAGGACGAAGCCGAGCGCAAGCGCCTGAGCTGGCTGCGTACGGTATTTTCCAGCCTGCTGATTACCGGACCGTTTTCTATTGTATTGGGCTTTGACGGCGGGCTGATGGCCCTGAACGACCGGCTCAAGCTGCGCTCTATGGTAGTGGGCGAAAAGGACGACCGGGTGTTTATCGCCAGTGAAGAGGCCTCGATCCGGACGATGGAGCCGGACGCAGAAAATATTTATGCGCCCGCAGGCGGCGAACCCATCATCGTCAGACTGAAAGAGGGGTGTTTCTGATGGAACTGTTTTATCCGGAATTTGAAGTTATCCGAAATGAAAACCGCTGCATCCAGTGCCGCGTGTGCGAGCGGCAGTGCGCCAACGAGGTGCACCGCTATGACGCCGAGCGAAATGTGATGCTCAGCGATGAAAGCAAATGTGTGAACTGCCAGCGGTGCGTGTCGCTGTGCCCCACCCGTGCGCTGAAAATTGTCAAGAGCGACTGCACCCTGCGCGAAAATGCCAACTGGCAGAACGATACCATCCGCGAAATTTACAAGCAGGCCCAAAGCGGCGGCGTGCTGCTTTCTTCTATGGGAAATCCCCGGTCGCTGCCCATTTACTGGGATAAGATTCTGATTAACGCCTCCCAGGTGACCAACCCGCCCATCGACCCCCTGCGCGAGCCCATGGAGACCCGCGTATTTCTGGGGCAGAAGCCCGAAAAGGTGGAGCGGGACGAAAACGGAAATTTGGTTTGCAATCTTACCCCGCAGCTGGAACTCTCGATGCCGGTGATGTTCTCCGCCATGAGCTACGGCTCTATCAGCTATAATGCACACGAAAGCCTTGCCCGCGCCGCAACCGCGCTGGGTACCTATTATAATACCGGTGAAGGCGGCCTGCATGAAGATTTTTATGTCTATGGCCCCAACACCATTGTGCAGGTAGCTTCCGGCCGTTTCGGCGTATATAAGGATTATCTGGAAGCCGGCGCCGCCGTGGAAATCAAAATGGGCCAGGGCGCAAAGCCGGGTATCGGCGGGCATTTGCCGGGCACCAAAATCGTCGGCGATGTTTCGCGCACGAGAATGATTCCCGAAGGCTCAGACGCCATCTCCCCCGCTCCCCATCACGATATTTATTCCATTGAGGACTTGCGCCAGCTGGTCTTCTCTTTGAAGGAAGCCACTGAATATAAAAAGCCGGTCATCGTCAAGGTGGCCGCCGTTCACAACATTGCCGCCATTGCCAGCGGCATTGCCCGCAGCGGCGCCGATATCATTGCCATCGACGGCTTCCGCGGCGGCACCGGCGCAGCCCCCACCCGTATCCGCGACAACGTGGGGATTCCCATTGAGCTGGCACTGGCCGCAGTAGACACCCGCCTGCGCGAAGAGGGCATCCGCAACCGCGTTTCTTTGGTAGTGGGCGGCAGTATCCGCAGCGCTGCCGACGTGGTAAAAGCCGTTGCACTTGGCGCCGATGCCTGTTATGTGGCCACCGCCGCACTGCTGGCACTGGGCTGCCATCTGTGCCGTACCTGCCAGACCGGTAAATGCAACTGGGGTATCGCGACCCAGCGCCCCGAACTGGTCAAGCGGCTGAATCCCGATATCGGCAGCCAGCGGCTGATAAACCTGATGACCGCGTGGAAGCACGAGATCAAAGAGCTGATGGGCGGTATGGGAATCAACTCCATCGAAGCCCTGCGGGGCAACCGCCTGATGCTGCGGGGCATTGGCCTGACGGAAAAAGAGCTGGAAATTCTGGGGATTTCCCACGCCGGTGAATAAGGAAGGGTAGACAATGAAGCGAGTATATGTAAATGAACAATGGTGCCTTGGCTGCCATTTATGCGAATACAACTGCGCTTTTGCCAACTCCGGGGAAACCGATATGGTGAAAGCGCTGAAAGGAAAGCCCATCTATCCCAGAATCCGGGTGGATGGCGACGAGAAAATCAATTTTGCCGTTTCCTGCCGCCACTGTACAGACCCGATTTGTGTGAAGAGCTGTATTTCCGGCGCGCTTTCGATTCAGGACGGCGTGATTTCCATTGACCAGAGCAAGTGTGTGGGATGCCTGACCTGCGTGCTGGTATGTCCCTATGGCGCACTGTCTCCCAATGGCGACGGCGTGATGCAGAAATGCGAGCTTTGCCTGCAAAATTCCTGCGGCGAGCCTGCCTGCGTAAAGGGCTGTCCCAACCGGGCTATCGTATATGAAGAGAGGTGAGGGGAATGAAACAGTATGTGATTCTTGGCAACGGCGTTGCCGCTGTGGGCTGCATTGAGGGAATTCGCCGGGAAGACAAAGAATCTGCCATTACGGTGGTTTCCAAAGAACCCTATGCCGTATATGGCCGCCCGCTGATTTCTTATTATCTGGAAGGCAAGACCGATTTGGAGCGGATGAAGTACCGCCCTGATGACTTTTACGAGAAAAACGGCTGCACCGTCTTGTACGGGAAAACCGCTGTGAAGCTGGATACAGAAAACCAGCAGGTGTTTCTCGACGACGGCACTTCCCTTCCCTATGACGAGCTGTGTGTGGCGACCGGTTCTTCCCCCTTTGTCCCTCCCTTTGAAGGGCTGGAGACGGTAAAAAACCAGTATTCCTTTATGACGCTGGATGATACGCTGGCACTGGAAAAGGCTGTGACTCCCTCCTCCCGGGTTCTGATTATCGGCGCCGGACTGATTGGTCTGAAATGTGCCGAAGGGCTGGCCGAGAGAGTCGGAGAAATTACCGTATGCGATTTGGCAGGTCATGTGCTCTCCAGTATTCTGGATGAAACCTGTGCCGGAATTGTCGCTGAAACACTGGAAGCTCACGGAATCCGTCTGATGCTGGGTGACAGCGTAACGCGCTTTGATGGGCAGACCGCTTTGATGAAGAGCGGCAGCACGGTAGAATTTGACGTGCTGGTGCTGGCGGTGGGCGTTCGCGCCAACACCTCTTTGGTAAAGGATGCCGGCGGTGAAACCGAGCGGGGAATCCTCATCAATCAGAAAATGGAAACCTCTCTTCCCCATATATACGCCGCCGGAGACTGCACCCAGGGAGACGAGCTGCTTTCCGGGCAAAAGCGTGTGCTGGCTCTGCTGCCCAATGCCTATATGCAGGGACAGTGTGCCGGTATCAACATGGCTGGCGGTGAAGATGTTTTTGACAAGGCCATCGCCATGAACTCCATCGGATTTTTCGGCCTGCACCTGATGACCGCTGGATGCTGCTTCCCCAAAGAAGAGGGCGGCGAAATCCATGAAGAGCACATTCCCGGTGGAGTAAAGCGGCTTTTTACCCGAAACGGATTTTTAACGGGCTTTATGCTCATCGGCGCAACAGACCGGGCGGGAATTTATACCGCCATGATTCGCGACCAAATCCCGCTGGATACGGTGGATTTTGAACTGCTGCAAAAAACTGCCAGTTTGTGCGCTTTTTCCGCTGAAAACCGCAGAAAAAAGCTGGGAGGTGTGGTATAATATGAGAATCAATGCTGCAAATCTGGACTATCGTCCTCTGAATGATGCCCTTCGCCGGGTGAACGGGGAGGAACCGTGTGAGATTGTGGGGTGCTGCGGGCAGCGCTTCATCGCCGCAGGGATGTCCAAAAGAACAATTTCCATCCAGGGGGTTCCCGGCAACGCGCTGGGCGCTTATCTGAATGGTGCAGAAATCATCGTAAATGGCAACGCACAGGATGCAGTTGGCGACACCATGAACGAAGGGAAAATCGTCGTTCACGGCAATATCGGCGATGCCGCCGGGTACGCTATGCGCGGCGGAAAAATCTTTGTCGAAAAAGACGCCGGATACCGCGCCGGAATCCACATGAAGGCATATCAGGAAAAAAGCCCGCTCATGGTGATCGGCGGCTGTACAGGCAGCTTTTTGGGTGAATATCTGGCTGGCGGCACCATTGTGGTGCTGGGGCTGACTGCAAACGGAAAACGCGTGGTAGGCAACTTCCCCTGCACCGGTATGCACGGCGGAAAAGTCTATCTGCGCGGTGACTGCAAGGGAATCGCTTTCCCCAGTCAGGTGACGGCTGCTCCTGCGGACGAAAAAGAGCTGGCTGAAATTGCTGTGATTGTTGCTGAATACTGCTCGCTGTTTGGCGTTGATTTCCAGAAGGTGATGGATGCACCCTTTACTGTGGTGACCCCCGACAGCAAAAATCCCTATCAGCAAATGTATGTAGCGAACTGAAGAAAGCAGGTAAGCTTATGAAGTATTCCGCCCAAGAAGTCATGCAGTATATCCGCGAAGAAGATGTCAAGTTCATCCGCCTCGCGTTCTGCGATATCTACGGCAGGCAAAAAAATATCTCTGTGATGCCCAGCGAGTTAAAGCGTGCCTTTGGCTGCGGTATCGCCATCGATGCTTCCGCCATTGCCGGGTTTGGCGGTGAGGTTCATTCTGACCTTTTCCTTCACCCGGACCCGGCCACCATTGCGGTTCTTCCCTGGCGGCCGGAGCATGGACGGGTGGTGCGGATGTTCTGCGATATCACCTATCCCGACGGGCGGCCGTTTGAAAACGACGCCCGTACTATTCTCAAACGCGCCGCCGCAGATGCGGAACAGGCTGGATATTCCTTTGCGTTTGGTTCCGAAATGGAATTTTACCTGTTCAAGCTGGACGAAAACGGTGACCCCACACGGCAGCCGTATGACCATGCGGGATATATGGATATCGCCCCCGAAGACCGTGGGGAAAATGTGCGCCGGGAAATCTGCCTGACGCTGGAACAGATGGGGATTTTCCCCGAAGGCTCACACCATGAAGAAGGCCCCGGGCAAAACGAGATCGATTTCCGGTATTCTGACCCCCTTTCAGCGGCGGACAATGCAATTACCTTCTGCTCGGTTGTCAAGGCAATTGCTGACCGAAACGGACTGTGTGCTGATTTCTCCCCCAAACCCCTTCCTGACCAGCCGGGCAGCGGCCTGCATATCAACATGTCTGTGCACCGGCTTGCCGGCAGAGGCCGTCACGAAGACCTCATGCCTGCTATGATTGCCGGCGTGCTGGATAAAATTACGGATATGACGGTATTTTTAAACCCCACGCAAAGCTCTTACAGCCGTTTGGGCAACAACAAAGCCCCCCGTTATATCACCTGGTCCAGCGAAAACCGCTCCCAGCTCATCCGGATTCCGGCTGCTGTGGATGAATACCGCCGGGCGGAACTGCGTTCTTCCGACCCTTCGGCCAATCCTTATATTGCATTTTCCCTGTTGATTTACGCTGGCCTGCACGGGATTCAGAAGCGTCTGGAACTTCCCCCGGCTGCGGATCTCAACCTTTTCACCGCTGATGCGCAAACCCTCTCCCATTATCAGATGCTTCCCCGCACGCTGGAAGAAGCGGCCGCAGCGGCAGCTGCCAGCCCGTTTATTACCAGCCATCTGCCGCGTTCGCTGATTGATTCCTATTGCGGCAAATAAGTATAAAAAGCGATTGATCCCCCTGATTCCGGCAGAAAAGGAGGCGGTAATATGATCTTTCAGGATCGTGCCTACAGTGTCCTGGTGGTTTCCTCCAGTGAAAGATTCAGCCGCTCGCTCTCTTCCCTGCTTCCCGAAACTGAATATTACCCGGTTCATTTTTCTACCAGCGCTGCTGCCGCTAAAAGGATACTGCTTGACCGTTCGTATGATCTGGTGCTGATTAACACGCCGCTTTCCGATGATTTCGGAACCAGGCTCGCGATTGACGTATGCAGTGAAAAGGGTTCTGTTGCTCTGTTGTTTGTAAAAAGTGAACTGTACAGCGAAATTTATTCAAAGGCAGTGGACTATGGCGTTTTCACAGTCCCCAAGCCTACCTCTTCTCAAATTGTTTCCCAAGCACTGAACTGGATGTGCGCTGCGCGGGAAAGGCTGCGGCGGATGGAAAAAAAGACTCTTTCCATCCAAGAAAAAATGGAGGAAATCCGTCTGGTAAACCGCGCCAAATGGATGCTGATTGACCGGCTGAAAATGACGGAAGAGGACGCCCATCATTACATCGAAAAGCAGGCCATGGACCGTTGCGTCACCCGCCGGGAGATTGCAGAAAATATCATCAAAACCTATCAGTAGTATCTCTCTTGAAAAAGGATCTATTTTGAATCAAAAGTATATTTGGAAAAATTGGCATTTTTCTGATAAAATGCAGTAGTTATTATATGGCAGATAACTATTTAGTACCTTTATAAAGTTGAAATTGCGTTCT
>DVIY01000009.1 GCA_018710915.1 Candidatus Gallacutalibacter pullistercoris | reverse complement strand
AGGAAAGGCAAAAACGAAAATCAGAGCTCGATGTTTTGCAGAGTCAGATTAACCCCCATTTCTTGTACAACACATTGGATTCAGTAATCTGGATGACAGAAGCCGGCCGTTATGAAGAGTCCATACAAATGGTGACTTCATTGGCAAGGTTATTCCGGATTTCCCTCAGCCGGGGGAGCAGCATTATCCCTCTCACAGATGAATTGGAACATGCGCGCCATTATATGACAATTCAGCAAATCCGTTTTAAAAATCGTTTTACGACGGCCGTCCAGGCAGATGACGATGTCAAGCAGCTGTATACCCTGAAATTGATTGTACAGCCATTACTGGAAAACGCGATTTACCATGGAATGTCAGAAGCAGAAGAAGATGGAGAGATTTTGGTGCATGCTTACCGGCACGAACAGCAGGTTTGGATAGATGTTCAGGATAACGGGCTGGGAATGAAGCCTGAAGTGGCACAACAGCTGTTAAGCCGGAATCGTCCGGATGTCCGTACCAGGGGGTCAGGAATCGGTGTGCGGAATGTGCATGAACGGATTCAGCTGACTTTTGGCAAGGAGTACGGTTTGACGATTGAAAGTGAACCGGATGAGGGAACGCTGGTGCGTATACGAATTCCTGTACTGGACGAGGAATCTGTAAAGCAGTACAGAGAGGAGAAAGTGATATGAAGCATTGCAGACGGAATCTGATTCAAATTTTTGTATTGGTTTTACTGGGAATCTCCGTTATTTTGACACTGTTATATCCGACCCTTTCTGTGTATTTCCCAAAACGTGTGCCAATTGAGATTTCTGTCATTGTACGGGATTCAGACAATGCTTTATTGAATACGCTTCGCATGGGAATGGAGCAGGCAGCGAGCGACCAGGGGGCTGAGCTGCGTTTTTTGATTCCAACCTCGGCGAATAGCGCGAAGGAACAGGAAGAACTTTTGCAAAGAGAGGCAGAGAGAGGGACCGATTCCCTGATTGTGATGGCGGCAGATAGTCAAAAAATGCAAAAAATACTGGAAGAAATGTCCGTTCAGCTTCCTTACATTACTCTGGAATCTTCTATAAAAGGAGAGCGGGCTTATTTTTCTCCTGATAATTGTCAGGTGGGGCAGCAGCTGGCACAGGCAGCACTGGAAGCAGATTCGGATCGGAAAGTTATGCTGATTAACAGTTGTCCGAGCAGCCAGGGTTTTTCAGAGCGTGTGCAGGCTGCGCAGGAAATATTGGAAAATGCAGGTGTACAGGTGATTTTATGGACGCGCTCAGATTCACGTCTTACGGACGGATTGAACTACGAAATCGTCCGGCAAAAGGTAGGAAAAGTCATTGCATTTGACGGAGCTTCCACCCAGAAAATTTCTGAGTATTATGCACAGAGAGAAAACCGGCCGGAATTATATGGTGTTGGCTGCACAGGAGAGATTGTAGCAGGATTGGAACAGAGCGTTTTATCGGCCATTGCGGTGTGGAGTGAATATGCAGCAGGATATATGGCGGTGGAAGAAGCCATTCATTCTGTCCGGGGAGAGTATCCCGATTCAAAAGAGCCGCTGCGGTTTTCAATAGTAAGGGGAGATGAAATTTATGAACCGGAGAATCAAAAGCTGTTGTTCCCAATTACTTCATAAAGCCTGCTGCTGCTTTTTGATAATGGTTTGTTTTTTATTCCTGGGGTCTGGCTGTCATTCTTCAAACGCTCCGGCAGTAAAAACGGTGCGGATAGGGCTGGCGATGTATTCACAGAATGATACTTTTATTTCCGCAGTTGTACAGGAAATGGAGCAACTTGCAAGGGAAAAAGAAAGTGTCAGCGATTTAAAAATCAATTTGAACCTGGCAGATGGGCAGAGCAACCAAACGGTGCAGCTGGAACAGATTGACCGGTTTCTGGACAGCGGCTGTGATGTTTTGTGTGTGAATATTGTAGACCGTACAGCTGCTGCGGTACTGATTGATAAAGCTGCGTCGCGTGATATTCCGGTAATATTTTTTAATCGTCAGCCAGTGCAGGAAGATTTGCAAAGATGGGAAAAAGTGTATTATGTAGGGCCAAAGGGGGAAGAATCCGGAATTTATCAGGGAGAAATTATTCTGGAGGCATGGAGGAAAGACCAGCCCGACATTGATAAAAATGGGGATGGTACTATACAGTATGTTATGCTGGAAGGTGAACCAGGACATCAGGATGCCATGCTGCGCTCTGAATATGCAATCAAGCCCTTATTGAAAGCAAATATTCTGCTGGAAAAATTGGATAGCGATACGGCGAACTGGAGCCGTTCACAGGCTGCTGCCAAAATGAAGCAGTGGTGTGAGATGTTCGGCGAAAAAATCGAAGTGGTCATTGCCAATAATGACGATATGGCTCTGGGAGCGATTGATGCTATGAAAGAAGCGGGGATAGCTCCACTGCCTGCTGTAGTGGGAGTAGATGCAACAGAACCTGCGATTGAAGCACTTCGGAAAAAAGAATTGCTTGGGACGGTTCAAAATGCTCCGGAAATGCCGGGCGTTTTATTGGAGTTGGCATTAAGATTATCGGATCCCGAAAGTTCACTTGAAAAAATGCAAATTGAGGAAGGGCATTATATATGGCTGCCCTACTATAAAATAACAAGGGAAACATTGATACAGCAGGAAATAGAGGGTTTTTAACAGTAATTACATCAGGCAGCACAAAGCACCCCAAAATGCATTTTTGCATCATGGGGTGCTCTTTTTTTAAGAGAGTTTTTCTAATTTCTTTGTGCGATCAAACGGGAAATTTTCTTCAGGCAGGCTTCCAGCGAATCAAAACTGGTGAGGCGCCACTCCCAGTTGGGAGAACCTACTGTACCGGGCGTATTCATCCGGGCTGTGTTGGGCAGCTCCATTACATCCTGTGCAGGGAGAACCACATATTCTGCGGGAGCCTGCAAGGCCAATTGAATCAACCGTTCCACTGTATTACCCTGGGTACAGCCCTGCTGTTTCAGCCACCGGCGCAGCTTGCGTTTTCCGGCTGTGTTCAAAGAATCATACCATCCACGCAGCGTGTCGTTGTCGTGGGTACCAGTATAGAGAATCTGATTTTCTTTGGCGGGTTCCCGGTCAAAAGCACGTTTCCCTTTGGTATCCAGCGTAAATTCCAGCACCTTCATGCCCTTGAGATGATAGTGATCCCGCAGCGTCAATACTTCCGGCCGAAGATCACCTAAATCCTCTGCTACCAGCTGAAGGCCGGGAATCTTTTCGTACAGGGTATCGAGCACCGCATATCCGGGTGCTTCAATCCAGTCGCCATCAATAGCGGTGGGGCAGGAAGCGGGAATTTTCCAGAAAGTATCAAAAGCCCGAAAATGGTCAATTCGGATAATATCAAACAGCTTCTGGTTATAGCCGATTCGCTCCACCCAGAAGGCAAATCCGTCTTTTTCCAGTTTGTCCCAGTCATAAATAGGATTTCCCCAGCGCTGGCCGGTAGCGCTGAAATAATCCGGCGGAACTCCGGCAATATAGGTGGGATAGCCCTCGCTGTCCAGCAGGAAATTTTCCCGTCCAGCCCAAACGTCTACAGAGTCGATGCCCACATAGAAGGGGACATCTCCCATAATCTGGATGTTTTTACTGTGGGCATAGTCCCGCACCCGGTTCCACTGGCGTAAAAACTCATATTGCAAAAAGGCCTGATACCCGGCTTCTGTTTCCAATTCTGGTGAAAGCGCTTGCTTCGTTTGAGGCCAGTCCCGCTGTTCTTTGGGCCACTCCAGCCAGCAGCGGCTGGAGTTTGCTTTTTTCATGGCACGGAATACGCAGTATTCCCGTACCCAGTCCTGTTTGGCAAAGGCCTCGTATTCCGCATCCGGGGTAAAGGAGGCGTAAGCTTTTTTGAGCCATGATTCTTTTTTGGCCCGTACAGTTTCATATTCTACCCGTGCGGATTCGTTCTCTTCTGTGGGAAGGGGTTCTGTCAGCAAGCCTTCTTCGGCCAGTGTTTCCAGACTGATGTACAATTCGTCTCCAGCCCGGGAGGAATAGGGCTGGTAGGGGGAGTTTCCATAGCCAGTGGGATTCAGGGGCAGAATCTGCCAGATGGTAATGCCATTTTCGGCCAAAATATCAATCCAATCCAGTGCCGGTTGCCCCAAATCTCCCACCCCATGCGGGGTGGGAAGGGAGGAGACTGCCAGCAGGATGCCTGTTTGTTTCATATGATTTCTCCTTACAGATGCCAGATATCGTCGTTATATTCCTGAATGGTACGGTCAGAGGAGAAAAATCCGGCTTTAGCGATGTTTACCAGTGATTTTTTCGCCCAGGCTTTCCGGTCTTCATAGTCCATCAGCATTTTTTCCTTGACGGCAATGTATTCCTTCAAATCGAGCAGTGTCATGAACCAGTCTTTGCCCACAATTTCCTTGTACAGGCGGCACAGGGCGTACACATCGCCGATACGGATCATCTTTTTGTCGATAATAAAGTCTACCAGTTCGGCGATTTCCGGGTCGGAATCATAGATGGCAGCGGAAGAATAGCCGTGAGTGGCGTACAAGTCAATCACTTCGTCAGAGCTCTTACCGAAGGTGTAGATGTTTTCCTTTCCTACCAGTTCGCCAATTTCCACGTTGGCGCCATCTTCGGTTCCCAGTGTGACTGCGCCGTTCAGCATGAACTTCATGTTGCCGGTACCCGAGGCTTCCTTGGAGGCCAAACTGATTTGCTCGGAAATATCGCAGGCAGGGATGACCTTGGCAGCCTTGGTCACGTTGTAGTTTTCAATCATGACCACTTTGAGCCAATCCCGCACGTCGGGATCGTTATCGATGATCTGTCCCAGACACATGATAAAGTGAATAATATCCTTGGCAATGGTGTAGGCGGGGGCAGCCTTTGCGCCGAAGATCATGGTGATGGGGCGGGACGGCAGGTGGCCTGCTTTGATTTGCAGATATTTATATACGGCATACAGGGCGTTCATCTGCTGGCGCTTGTACTCGTGCAGGCGCTTTACCTGAATATCGAATACGGATTCGGTGTTGAGCACAATTCCCTGCGTCTCTTTGAGATAGCTGGCAAGCTCTTCTTTATTTTCCTGCTTAATAGCCAGCAGCTTTTCCAGTACAGTTTCGTCATCCGTAAAAGAAAGCAGCTTTTCCAGCTCCATTGCATCGGTTTTGAAGCCGGGGCCGATGAGGCTTTCTACATAAGCAGCCAGGTTGGGGTTGCAGTGAAGCAGCCAACGGCGGAAGGTGATGCCGTTGGTCTTGTTGTTGAATTTTTCGGGATAGAGCTCATAGAAGGGGTGCAGCTCGGATTCTTTCAGAATTTCAGTGTGCAGGGCAGCCACGCCGTTGACGCTGTAACCAAAATGGATGTCGATGTGAGCCATATGCACCCGGTTATCTTTATCGATAATGGCCACTCTGGGGTCGTCGGAGATTTTTTTCGCCCGCTCGTCCAGCTCCTTGATGATGGGCATAAGCTGGGGCGCGACCTTCTCGATAAAGGCGGCGGGCCACATTTCCAATGCTTCGGCCAGAATGGTGTGATTGGTGTAAGCGCAGGTCAGGCTGACTTCTTTCACAGCCTCATCCATGCTCAGGCCCTCTTTTACCAGCAGGCGAATGAGCTCGGGGATAATCATGGTGGGGTGGGTATCGTTGATCTGTACTGCTACATATTCATGCAGGTGGGCAAGATCGCCGCCGCGCTCTTTGGTCTCTTTCAAGATCAGCTGGGCGGTACTGCTCACCAGGAAGTACTGCTGGTACACCCGCAGCAGGCGGCCGGCATCATCACTGTCATCGGGATACAGGAACAGGGTCAGGTTGCGGGGAATGTCGGTTTTGTCAAAGGAAATGCCATCGCCAATCAGGGATTCATCCACACTGGGGGAATCAAACAGATGCAAGGCATTGCGGCGTCCCTGGTATCCGGGCACACAGATGTCATACATGATCGAATCCATAGTAAACCCGCCAAACTCCACTGTAAAGTGGACGCCGGTATCGATGAGCCAGCTGTCAGAAGACATCCAGGGGTTCTTGACTTCCCGCTGATAGTTATTTTCCAGCTTCTGATAGAAAAGGCCGTCATGATAGTTCAGTCCGGCACCGTCTCCGCACAGGTTCAGGCTGGCAATGGAATCCAAGAAGCAGGCAGCCAGACGGCCAAGGCCACCGTTGCCCAAAGAAGGTTCGTTTTCGGCTTCTTCAATCTCTGTCAGCTCATGGCCATAGCGGTGGAGCAGCTCACGGGCCTCGTCGAACAGCCCCAGATTGATGAGGTTATTGGACAGCAGCTTGCCGATGAGGAATTCGGCGGAAACATAATACAGCTTGCGTTTTCCTTCGTTTACGGGCATCTCTGCCATTTTTTCCCGTGTGAAATACAACAGGGCAATGTAAATTTCCCGGCTGTCAGCGGTTTCCAGTGTCTTTTCAAATTTTTCTTTGAGAATTTTCTGCAAGGCCTGTTCCATCATCGTTGTCTCCTCTCAGATTTCAAAATTAATTTTTTCCAGCCGTTCTGCTACCCGAAGCAGTTCTCCAATACTCCATGCCTGGGCAAAGCAGCCACGGGAAACGGTTGGGTTTTCACCGTCGTATATTTCAGGCAGTTGTCCGGCACAGCCCTCGCGCAAAGCGGAAACCAGAGCTTCCATCTGGGTTCGCACCCGTTGGGCAGCTTCTCCTGAACAACCATGTACCTTTAAATATGCCAGATAATAGGCTCCGAGCGGGAAGGGCCACACGGTTCCCTGATGATAGGCAAGATCCCGCTTTTCCTGCGGCCCCCCATAGGTTGGATGGAATTCGGAGTCCTGCGGCTCCAGTGTGCGCAGTCCCAACGGGGTGTAGAGTGCTTTTCCAACAGCCTCTACCACCTGCTTTTCCTGTTCGGGGGTCAGCATGGTGAAAGGCATCGATACCGCCCAGATTTGATTGCATCGAAGCTGTTCTTCGTCAGATTTCCCCGAAAGGACATCCCGAAGGTATCCCTTTCCTTCTATCCAGAAAGCTTTGCGGAAGGAGCTCTTGATTTTGTCAGCCAACTCATGGTACTGGCTGCCGTCTTTTCCAGCTACATGAGCCAGTGCATCCATGATGCAGGCGGCGTTGTACCAGTAAGCGTTAATCTCTACCG
This sequence comes from Candidatus Gallacutalibacter pullistercoris, assembly GCA_018710915.1. Classification (GTDB taxonomy): domain Bacteria; phylum Bacillota; class Clostridia; order Oscillospirales; family Acutalibacteraceae; genus Heritagella_A; species Heritagella_A pullistercoris. The sequence continues at coordinate 8,080 of DVIY01000009.1, read as the reverse complement.
GTTTGCCGTGCCGTGGGGTAGGCAAATGCTCCCCAATGCGCACATCCATCCAGGTGAGCTGTTCCAGCCCTTCGCCGGCAGAGATCAGTCCATCTGTATCCATATAAATGTGGTATTCCGTACCTTTCTGGTAACGGCCCATAATCCGCTCCATCACGGGATAAGCCTGCCGGACGAAAGCATCATCTTCGGTATACTGGTGATATAAATAGACACAGTTGATAAACAGCAGCGCTGCGTCTACGGTATTATACAGAGGTTCGTTTTCCCCTTCGGGGAAGAGGTTGGGCATCAGGCCATCCCGTTCATTTTCCATAAAGGTGTACAGGATGCTTCTGGCCTCTTCATACCGCCCAGTGGAAAGGGTGCAGCCAGGCAAAGCAATCATGGTATCCCGACCCCAGTCGGTGAAAAAGGGGTATCCTGCCAAAATGGTACTGCCGCCGGTAGAATCCCTGCGGGAGATAAAGGCATCTGCGCTTTCAGCCAGCTGGCGGGCCAGGGGGCCTTTCAGGCCGCAGCGCTGCAGAAGATTGACTCTTCGATGCTGTGCCCGATGAAGTACATCTTCAAAACAGCGCGGTTCTTCCTCCAGAGAAAACACCACTTCCAGCAGGCCGGTATAGCCAGCGGGGATTTCTTTTTCTATGGAAAGTATCGCCGCAGCTGTGCCGGTGGGGCGGCGCCCATCACAATCGTCATAGGAATAAAAAAGGGTTTCATACTGTAAGGCTTCCTGCCGGAGCAGCGCATTGGATGCAATATGCAGCTTGATGCCGGCGGATTCTATGGTATCCCCTGAAAGGGAAAATCTCTGCTCTGGAAAAAGGTCTTCTCCTTTTGAGACGAATTGCATCCACGGCCGAACTCGCAGTATACAGTGGGTTCCACTTTCGTTGACAATCTTGTATCGGACGGCTACAGTGTTCTGTTCCCAATCCATCACAATATGCTTTTCGACTTGTGCACCTTGATATTGAAAATACCATTTTGGTAAGCCGTCTACTTCCATAAAAGACAGGTATTTCCAGCCGTTTTCCGATGCTTTTTCTGCAAACTGCTGTGTAGAAAGAAAAACTTCCTGTTCTCCTACTGCCAGGATTTCCTGTAACCGATGCACTACATTCCAGCGATGGTTGGGAGCTTGCGTACAGGCCATGAGCAGTGCGTGGTCGTTTCTTGCAGCTTCTCCGGCAATGGTCATAGAGGAAAAGCCGCCAAGGCCGTTGGTCAGCAGCCAGCTGCTTTCCCGGCTCCGTTCCAATCCAGAAAAGTCATGTTTTCCATAGAGAAATTTCATGGGGATCCCCCGCTTACTAAGGTTATTTTTTGCCCAGAATGACAGCTGAAACCGGAGCGGCTTCCAACTGTGTTACAAGATGTTCTTTTTGCCAGAGAAAACTGTTTTCTCCGTCTGCCAACAGAGACCATTCCCCGTCCAGCGAAAGGGGCTGGAGTTTTCTGGAGGCATTATATACAATCAGAATCTGTTTCCAGCTGCCGCCGGTGTTGTCCAGCAGTACCTGTATACATCCAGGACGCAAAATTTGGCTTTGGAGTACCCGCTCCCGGGCAGATTCAGATTTGTCACAGAGAGAGGGCAGCATTTTCCGAAGGGCAAAAAGCCCCCGGTAATATTCTGCCAGCTCGTGATTTTTCCATGCCCGTTCCCAATCTAATCTGTTCAGAGAAATAGGTGATTGATAAGAGTTGGGGCAGCCCAGCTTGGTGCGGGCGAATTCTTCTCCAGAAAGCAGGAATAACCGGCCCTGACAGGTAAAGCATACTGCGGCTGCCAGACGGTTTGCCCGCAGTATGTCCGGCGCAAAGCGGTCGTATTGCTTTTGAGAATCCATCGTAAATACCAGATTATCCCACAATGTCATATCATCATGGCATGAAAGGTAATTGATAATTTGTGACGGAGCGGCGGCAGAAAATTTTCGATATTTTCCACACCAACCGGTTACACTGTGCAGGATATCGCTTTCTTTTCGACGGCCTTTATTCACAAACCCTCTGCTGGTATGTTCCATCACAGAACCCTTTACGGTATCGCGTATGCCATCGCAAAAAGCACCGATTTCAGTGTCCATTTCGGCCAGATGCTTTTTATCTGCCGGAACAAATCTTCTGGCCATGGCGCTCTCACCGGCAGACCAGGGTTCTCCAAACATCAGTTTTTCCCCGCGTCCCCATCGTGCATCCAGTTCTTTTCGAATGGTTTCCATCAGGCGGGTATCCAACAGCCCCATCAGGTCAAAACGGAACCCATCCATGTGGTATTCTTCTGCCCAATAGAGAACAGAATCAATAATATACTGCGCACACATAGAGCGTTCAGAAGCGATATCATTGCCGCAGCCTGAGCCGTCAGAGATGGTTCCGTCTGAATATTGCCTGTAATAATACCCTGGTACAGTACGCTCCAGCCAGGAATCCCGGCGATAGGTGTGGTTATACACGACATCCATGATGACGCGGAACCCGTTTTGATGCAGCGATTGCACCAGTTCTTTTAATTCCCGGATACGCACCTCTCCGTGCGCCGGGTCAGTAGAATAAGAACCTTCCGGTACATTATAATTTACCGGGTCATACCCCCAGTTAAAGCTGCTTTCCGGATTCCCTTCATCTACAGAGCCAAAATCAAAAACCGGCATTAACTGTACATGGGTAACGCCGAGTTGTTTCAGCCAGGCAATTCCGGTAGGGTGAAGCCCGTCGTTTTGCAGGGTAGTGTCGGCATAGCAGAAGGCTTTGTATTTTCCGCGGACTTCTGGCGGGAAACCGCCGCTTTCTGCCCACGAAAATTCCTTCACATGGACTTCGTAAATGATGTCTTCCGGCTGTCTGCGCGGTGGAGCATCGTTTTCCCAGCCTTGCGGATTGGTTCGGGAAAGGTCGATGACCATGCTTCTTTGCCCGTTGATTCCACAGGCTTTTGCATAGGGGTCCGCTGTTTCACGCGGGATTCCTTCTGCGGCGACCAGAAAATCATAATAAACGCCATCCAGGTTTTCAGAGGTTTCCCAGTGCCAGACACCTTTGCTTCCTCGAACCATAGGAGTTCTAAAACAGGCTTCACACCCGTGGCCTTTTTGGTATAGCCGAAGCTCTACTGCACGGGCTGTAGGGGCCCACAGCCGGAAGGTGGTTCCCTCCCGGCCGCAGAAAGCCCCCAAATCGTGCCCGTTGTAGTGGTAAGCTTTGGCAAATTTTATACTGTTAAATTTTTGTTGTTTAAAATCTGCCATTTTTGTCTCCCGTCAGCCTTTTACTGCACCAGCCATACCATCTACATAGTATTTTTGCAGCTTGAGGAACAGCAGGGCAATCGGAATGGAAATGAGTACCGCACCGGCAGCAAAACAGGTATACCAGCTGTCGATATATTCTTTTTCAAGCATCTTCCAAAGGCCAATTGCTACGGTGTACTGGTCAGAATTGGCACGGCAGATAACTTTTGCAAAAATGAAGTCTACCCACGGGCCGATGAAGGAGGTCAGCACCGTATAAATTATGATAGGTTTGCTCAGAGGAAGGGTAATTTTGGTAAAAATCTGCCCCCGAGTGCAGCCGTCGATCAAAGCCGCTTCATCAATCGCATAGGGGGTGGTGTCAAAAAATCCCTTGGCAATCTGGAAGCCAAGCGCTGCGCTGCCGGAATAGCAGAGAATCAGGGCAAGGCGAATCATGGAACCCTCGCTCAGCCCTACTGCTTTCAGAATAAAGTAAACCGCAATCATGGACATAAAGCCGGGGAAGAGGCCCAGTACCATTGCCATGTTCATATAAGGCTTGCGCATGCGGAAGCGAATACGGGACAGGCAATAGGATGCGGACAGAACATAGAAACTTGAAAGGATGCAGGAAAAAATTGCGATAATCAGGGTGTTCATGAACATCTGGGGGAAATTGAGAACAGTGGTATCTGTAAACAGTTTGATATAGTTATCAAACGTAAACGATTGTGGGAAGAAGGTGGACACATAGGAACCCTTTTCCGCCCGGAAGCTGGTCATGATTACCCACAGTACCGGGAATACCCAGATTGCAGCCAGAATGGCCAGAACAGTATGTACAATAATATTGTTGCGAATTTTTGCTGCTTTTGCACTCTTTTTCTTTGCCATGATTAAAATCCTCCTTCCTCTTTGTAGGACTTGCTGTGACGATAGGTGACCAGTGCGCCGATAGACAGAATAATAAAGGTAAGGATGCCGACGACAGCACCTACATTGTAGTACTGCTTATCTACGGTCAGCTTGTACAGCCAGGTAACCAGCAGGTCGGTGTCGCCTGCGGTAGAAGAAAGGTTGGTAACCGGATCGCCTCCAGAGAGCAGATAGATCACATTGAAGTTGTTGACATTGCCAGTGAAAGCTGCGATCAGGTAAGGGGTGGTAACGTAGAACATATAAGGCAGAGTGATGTGAATGAAAGTTTTTACCGGGCCGGCACCGTCTACGGTAGCAGCCTCATAAATATCGGCGGGGATGTTTTTGAGGACACCGGTGAGCTGCAGCAGAGTGTAGGGGACACCTACCCAGATATTGATAATGATAACAGTTACACGTGCCCATGTGGGGTCGGTAAAGAACGGGAGGCTGGCGTCTGAAGCAATGAGCCCCAAGCTGCGCAGCAGAACATTGACAGCACCTTCCGGCTGAAGCATGGTGCGCATAATCAGCAGGGAGACAAATTGAGGAACTGCACTGGAAAGCACAAAGCAGAAGCGCCAGAATCCTTTGCCATGGGTTTCTTTGCGGTTGATAACAATGGCGAGAATCATGCCAAAGAAATAGTTGGTAAAGGTAGCGAATACGGCCCAAATCAGGGTCCATACCAGTACAGACCAGAAGGTACTTCCCAAAACGCTGTTGGAATCGAACAGTGCTGCAAAGTTATCCAGCCCCACCCAGTCAAACAGTACCAGATGGTTGCCGATGCGGCTATAATTGGTAAATGCCATGCAGATCATAAAGATCAAAGGCAGAATAGTCAGGGCTGTGATGAAGAAGATGGGGGGGGCCCATGAGCAGCCGGTGAATATTTTCGTCAAAGAGTGTACGGATATCTTCGATGAAATTGTTGATGTGACGTCCTTCTTTTGCAAGGCATTCTGCCTGATAGGCGCTTTTGAGAGTACCGCGCCAAATCCAGAACATAATCAGGCTGATCAGAATAGTTGCGATACCATACAGCAGAAGCAGAACGGATTGATCACCCTGGGTGTACAAATACACCTGCAATTCTTCATTCCAGACTTCTTCCTGTTCCACACTTCCCAGTGTAACCAGCATCTGCAGGTTATAAAAGCCGTATTGAATCATGAACCAGATATATGCAATTTCCGTCAGGAGAAAGAGAGCGCCTTTGATAAACTGCCTGTGGACGAGATTTCCCAAACCCATGACCAGCGCGGAAGCCCGGGTTTCTGTTCCGCCCAACCGGAGGGCGTTGAGACAGGTATAAGGGGTTACGCCTTCCATATTTTTCCGTTTCATAATACCACCTCGTTTTGTCAAATTCCGTCGCTGTTCATAGCGTCTTCCATGGCCTGGGTCTGTTCAGCAGCATTTTCTTTCGTAACATCACCGTTACGGATTGCTTTACCCATGTTTTCCACCGGAGTCCAGCAGTTGTTCATCTTGGAGACGAAGGGCTGGAGGATGGAGGTGAAGTTGAAGGTGTTGTTTTGTGCCTGTACCAGCGGGTCGGCGGCAATTTCCGGATCTTCCAACAGCTCTGTATTGCAGGGAATGACATTGCGAAGCTCATAGTGCAGCTGCTGTGCTTCGGCAGAACCAAGGTACATAGCCAGCTCGATGGCCTGCACCATATATTTGGTGTGAGTGTTTACGCCGATAGCTTTGGAACCTGCATAGGCATACATCTGCTTTTCTTCACCGTTGAGGGTGTAGGTCGGAAGAGAAGTAACGCCCATGTTGTCTCCCAGAATCTCTTTGATGGCGTTGGCCTCCCAGGAGCCGGTAAACATGGCGTTGATACTTCCGTCACGCATGCCGGCCAGACCGGAACCGTCAGCATCGATTTTAAAGTTGGGATTTTCTACAAGGTCCAGCAGATATTCTGTGACTTCGGTACCTTTTTCTCCGGCAAAATCTGCGCCCAGTTCTTCTTGTGTTCCATCTCCAAAGAGGGTGCATCCATTACCAAAATAAAAAGCCGGCAGATACCAGGAGTTGGTGAGCGGGAAGGAAACAACGCCTTTTTCCAGCATGGTATCCAGGTTTTTCACATCTTCTTCGCTGAAAACACTCTTATCATAGAACATGTACCAGGTGTTGGTGGTGAAGGGAACGCCATAAATCTCTCCGTCAACCGTTAGAGAATCCAGCAGTTCCTCGCTGTTGGTGGCTTTCAGCTCCTCGGCATACTTGCCGCCAAACTTTGCCAGAGCATTGGCATCGCGCATGGTGGGTACGCCATCGTTGGGGAACATAAAGACATCTGCACTGGCGTCCGGGTCCTGCGCAACCGCTACACCGGCACTGGCTTCGTCGGATACACCATATACGAATGTAATGTCCCATTCCGGATGAAGCTCTGCAAATTTTTCACAGCAGGTTTGCAGCCATTGCCCACTGTCTTTTGACTGATCTTCTGACGGTGACCAAACCATCAGACGAACCTTTTCCTGCCCCTCATTTGAGCTGGAGATAACGCTGCATCCTGTAAAACCGGTCAGCATCATCACGCCGGCGCATAAAAGGGCGGCAAACTTTACCAATCGTTTTCCCATGACTTGAAGACCTCCTTGTTAATTGTTTCGTAAAGTTTCGCTGTTAAAAATATACATCTTATTTTTTCTACAGTCAAGAATATTTTTTTGCTTTTTCCCCAATTCGTTGAGGTTGCACAAGGCTATTTTGCCGAAATTAGGGGAATTAACAAATGATTTCCAAATAACGCACATCTAAACTTTGCGAAACACGATAAAAATACAAAAACAACGTTTGCCTTTTTGCCGTTGTTTCTTTATAATGGACATAGAAACACCCTTGAAATGGAAGGAGGGCTTCGGTTTGACCCGAATTGAAGATATTGCGAAAAAGCTGGAAGTCTCAAAAAGCACGGTTTCCAAGGCTCTGAACGGTGCTCCTGACGTGAGCGAAACATTACGAAAAACAGTTCTCGAAACGGCAGTAGAGCTTGGCTACTCGCGTTCTACCAGAAAACGCGGAGCAAAACAGCTGTGTATTTTCATTAAAAACATGGCATATGACAGCCCAAGTGATTTCGGACATGATATTATTATTGGTTTTCGAAAAATGGCGGAACCGGCAGGTTTTATTGTTGCAATTGAAGAACTGGATGACCATCTGCAAAAACACAATCAATATGATGAATATATGCTTCAGCGAAATTATGTAGGAGCATTGTTTCTGGGGCTTTCGCTTTCGGACGAATGGCTGCATCAGCTGCGCACCAGCCAGACGCCTGCCGTGCTGCTGGATAACTATGTGAAAGCGAACCCGAATGTTGCCTACATTGGTGTAGATAATAGCGAGGGGATGAATTTGACAGTTTCTTATTTAAAAGGGCTGGGGCACCGCAAGATTGGTTATCTCAGCGGCGCGCTTGGCTCGTATATCAATCAGATTCGTTACAGTGCCTTTTTTCATGCTCTGCGTAAATATGGGCTTTCAGATGACCCGGCTTTAGGAGGAAACGCCTATCTGTTTTCGGAATGTCTGCAAAAGCATCTGCCTCGCCTGCTGAAACAGGGGGTAACAGCAATTGTATGCAGCCATGACTTGCTGGCGCATACGGTGATGATTTACTGCCAGGAATTGGGACTGCGTGTTCCCGAAGATATCAGTATTGTCGGGTTCGATGATCTTCCTTTATGTTCTTATACGATCCCGCCCATGACAACTGTGCAGCAGAATCGAACAGAAATTGGCCGAAGTGCTTTTTATGCACTTTCAAGCCTAATGGCAGGTACACCAATCAGTACGCTGCTTTTGCATGCACAACTGATGAAACGGCAGTCAACAGCAGTTGTTCCAGAGATACCTCCAGTTAAAAAATTGATGGTATCACATAATGC
>DVIY01000008.1 GCA_018710915.1 Candidatus Gallacutalibacter pullistercoris | reverse complement strand
TCAAAAGATGGCGGCAAAATCCAAATCGATGTATGTATGTTCTGCTTGCGGGTATGAATCAGTCAAATGGTATGGGAAATGCCCCGGCTGTGGGGAATGGAATACAATGGAAGAGGAAATCCGGGAAGCGGTTTCTAAAAAGAGCCCACTGGCGGCAGCAGCGCGAAGCTTTGCACGCCCGGTGCCGATTACCGAACTGGATGAACGGGAGGAACAGCGGTATCACACCGGGCTTTCTGAGCTGGATCGCGTGTTGGGCGGTGGAATTGTCAAAGGTTCACTCGTGCTAATTAGTGGTGACCCCGGTATCGGAAAGTCCACAATCCTGCTGCAAATTTGCCAGTATCTGGGAGAAAAGCTGCGGATCCTTTACGTGTCAGGTGAGGAATCGGGCAGGCAGATTAAATTGCGGGCTTCCAGGCTTGGAGTTACGACTTCCAATCTGTTTGTGATGACGGAAACAGATATCCAATATGTGACAGAGGAGATTCGGTCACAAAAACCCGACTTGGTAATGATTGATTCAATCCAGACTATGAATTTTACTGATTTGAATTCTTCGCCTGGCAGCGTGACGCAGGTACGCGAATGTACGAATGCCATTATGCGCTGTTGCAAGCCTCTGGATATTCCCACTATACTCGTGGGACACGTCAATAAAGATGGTGCGATTGCTGGGCCGAAAGTACTGGAACACATTGTGGATGCGGTACTGTATTTTGAAGGCGACCGGCAAATGACCTACCGGATTCTGCGCGCCGTGAAAAACCGCTATGGCTCCACCAATGAAATCGGTGTGTTTGATATGGGGGAGAACGGCCTGCATCAGGTAGAAAATCCCTCTCAGGCGATGCTGGAAGGGCGCCCCGTTAATGTATCTGGTACCTGTGTCACCTGTGTGATGGAAGGTACCCGCCCGATTCTGGCAGAAATTCAGGGGCTGGCCACAACTACAGGGTTTGGCAATCCGCGCCGCATGTCTACAGGTTTTGACTATAACCGGATGAACCTGCTGCTGGCGGTATTGGAAAAGCGCGCCGGGTTTTATTTTTCCAATCTGGACGCTTATGTCAATGTCGTGGGCGGACTTCGGTTGGACGAGCCTGCGGCAGACCTCGCTGTGGCAGTTTCCCTGATTTCCAGTTTGAAAGACACCAGTGTTCGGGAAGACACGGTGGTATTCGGAGAAGTAGGACTGGCAGGAGAGCTGCGCTCTGTTACCCATATCAACGCGCGTGTTTCAGAAGCTTCCCGTTTGGGGTTCCAACGCTGTATTCTGCCATATCACTGCCTGAAAAAAACAAATGATAAAATCGGAGATATGCAGCTGATTGGTGTCAAAACGCTCCGGGAGGCGTTTGATGCGGCGGTTGGATAACTGTTTTTGAATGGAAGGGACGCGGGTGCCTTTTTTCCAGCGAAATTTTGTGTGCGCACCCCTTAAAGTCAGAATTCGTCACGACTGGTGGAATGTCAAGCGAACAGTATCCATCCCTCTGATAAACACAGTCTTCTCCACAGGGAATCATACTCATAATGGTCCCGCCTTTCTGTGATTCTTGAAAACAGTATTCACGACTTTTCTGCAAATATTCTGTTCTTTTTATCCCAGCCTTGGAAGATTTTTTCTTAGAAATTCCTGCTTCTTTTTTGCATGTTTCCCTCATTGATTCACAAAATAGGCTGGAAGGGGGAACGCGAGAATGAAACGATATATTTTTCTTTTTACGGGTACGGCAGTATTGGTCTTTGGACTGATTCTGGCTGGACAAAGCCTGAAACAGAGTGTGGTACGCGTAAATACTTGGAAGCTCCAGCCGGTAACCGCTTCCTGCACTCTCCAATGTTCTGGAACGGTGGAACGGGCCAACCAAAAAAAAGTGGCAGCACCACAAAACGCGGTTGTAACAGAGGTTTTCGTTAAGAATGGTGATTCTGTACAGAAGGGCGAGAAACTCTTTACCATCTCCTGTCAACAAACTGAACAGGAAGTCTTCCAGCAGTCGGAGTATCTGGAGATGTGGGAAGAATACCAAGAGACAGGGGTAATTCCTGAAAAAGCACAGGATTTACTGGAGGCTTCAAAAAACGCAGATGAACAGGCTGTTGAAGGGCCGCAGCAGAAAGAAGGGCTGGTTACTGTCACAAGCCCGTCAAATGGAACAGTCAATGGGTTAGAAACCGTAACAGGGGGTTCTGTCACTGCTGGTGAAACGATACTGACATTAGCCGACGAAAAAGAAATTTATGCAAACCTTCAGGTAAACGAAGCCGGCATTTCCAATGTAGAAATCGGACAAGAAGTTGTTTTGACCGGGGTAGGATTTTCCGGGATGTCGGTTCAGGGAAAGGTGGCCAACATTGCAGAGGAAGCTGTACAGAAAACTTCTGTTTCCGGCAAGGAAACAGTGGTAGAAGTAACGGTCTCGATTGATGACCCAAGCGAAAAAATCAAACCGGGATATACCGTAAAAGCCTCTATTACCACACAACATGCCGAAAATACGCTTCTCATCCCGTACAGCGCCATTCTGGCAGATGAAGACGGGCAGGAATACATCTATATGGTGCAGGAAGGGCGGGCGGTTAAACAGCCAATTACAACAAAAACAGAGTATACCAATGGTGTCAGCACACAGGAATCCCTGACAAAAGGACAAGGGATTATCCTGAATCCGGAACAGGTGACGGAGGGTTGCCTGGTTCAATCTGTAGAACTGGAGGAATTCCCGGATGTTTGAGCAGATGGTTTTTGCCTGGAGGAGCCTTTCCCGTAAACGGGGGCGGAGTATCCTCACCATTTTGGGAATTGTTATTGGCGTAGCATCGGTTACAGTAATCGGCAATATTTCGCAGTGCGGCAGTACTGCGCTCAATAATGAAATGGATAGCCTTGGCTTGAGCGGGTTGACCATCAGCGCGTCCTCTTCTGCTGTTCTGGAGCAGGAAACGTTAGAAATTGTACAGGACAGCAATGAAGTGGAACAAGCTATGCCGGTGTTGATGCAGACTGGCGAAATTTCGGCCAGAAATGAACAGTCAGATGCCCTTTTATGGGGGATTGATGAAAATGCTGGACGCATCATCTCGTTAGAGGTATTGTATGGACGGGGATTGAACC
>DVIY01000080.1 GCA_018710915.1 Candidatus Gallacutalibacter pullistercoris | reverse complement strand
ATAGCGAAAAACTTTCTAAACTATACTTTTGTCATTCTCTCAGGAAAGGAGTCAATTGCTATGTATCGACGGATACGCGATCTGAGGGAAGACAAAGATTTGACGCAGGCACAGATGGGAAAGATTCTGTCGTGCAGCCAGCGGGTGTACAGCAATTATGAGCGCGGGGATATCGATATCCCCACCGCCGTTTTGATTAAGCTGGCTGATTTTCATGATGTTTCCGTAGATTACCTTTTAAACCGCACGGATAACCCCAAAACCGCAAGATAGCTGCTTTCATCAAAAAGCTCCCGGCCTTTTTACAGGACCGGGAGCTTTTCTCCGTATCAATAAATGGATGCGCCATTCAGCCAGGCAAAAAGATAAATACCCATGAGCGCTGCCATGGCAGCTGTCAGGCCCTTTTCCAGTGCCGGACGTTTTTCTGTGACAGCCGCAGCAAACAGGAAAAACGGAACCCCACAGGAAAGATAGCGCCCACCGCTGAGCAGCCATGAAAGCGAATAGTTCAGCATCAGATAGAAAAATGCGTACAGCGTATACATGGAAGGGAACCTTCTCCAGCAAATCGCCAGAAGGGCAAAAAACAGCCCAAACAGCACAAGCTGGGGAATCCAGATTGCTGCACGGGTGGGAAGATCTCCCCATGCAAAGGCGTTCTCTCCTACATATTGCAGCGTCTGGCTGAACCACATAAACCCCTGATTCCAATGCTGCTGGTGCACCAAAAAGGCAAAGGGGTCTCCGTCCACCACATAATTGAGCAGCAAATAAACACCCGTACCGGCAAATGGAAGCAGCGCGCATGGCAGCCTCTTCAAAACCGGCAGCAGCCGCTCTTTCCATCCGCGCCCGTCACGGGCAAGAACCTGATTGCTTTCCAACAGCTCGGCTATGGCTGCGCCTGCCAGCAAAACACCATGCATGCGCGTCATGGCAGCCAGCGCACCCCAAATTCCCGCAGCCCACCAGCGATGGCGGCGGATATACAAGAGCGACGCGGAAGTAGTGAGCAGGAAGACACTTTCTGTCATCATCCCGCCAAAGAAAAACGAAAAGGGGAATACCGACAAAAACACCACTGCCCGCTGGGCAGCACGGCGGTTCAGCTCTTCCCGGGCCAGACGGTACACAAATACGCACGCCGCGCTATAGCACAAAAAGGAAACCGTCAGCCCGGAAACAAACGTATTTCCGAGCAACAGATTGACCCCTCGCACCAGCCAGACATACAACGGGAAAAACACGAGGAACAGATGCTCTCCGTTTTCTATGTAGCCGGAATAGCCCTCTTCTGCCAAATGGAAATAATGGCAGCTGTCCCCACGCATCCAGGCGTTCTGTAGGGACATTGGCTCACCTTCTCCGGCCAGAAACAGCAAAATCAGGCCGCTGAGCAGCAGCAGTGCTGCCCGGAATGCCAGCGCTGTCAGAAAGATTTTTCCGTTTTCCTGCCGGCGAAGCATCTTTTCCCCCGGGCGCTGACAAATGCGGTGTTTTTCTGGCTGGAGCATGAAAAAGGAGTCTTCCATTGGAATTCCCAGTCCGCAGGCCATGAGCCATCGAAGCAGCAAAAAACAGCCCAGCAAAGCGGCTGCCAGAGTCAGTACAATATCCAAAACCATCCGGCCACATCCTTTCATTCAGGAAATTAAATTCAGTATAGCATAAAGCTTTGCCGATTGCACGCAATTCGGAAATTCCCAGTGTGAAACACAAGCCGCTTTATGTTATAATAGCTTCACAGTTCTCCCGTTTTTTCGCAAGGAGGTTTCTTATGCTTCTCTCTATCCTGTACAGCGGTTTGTTCTTGTTTACCGGCTTTTCCCTCTCTGACCGCATCCTGCATCCGCGCCGCCTGTGTGTACGGCTATGGCTGGGCGGCTGTGCCGGACTGCTCCTGCTGTTATGGATTCCCGCCCTGTGGTCGTTTTGGTTAGGGTTCACATGGACAGCGCAGCTTTTGGCAGGCGGCACTGCATTGCTGTTGCTGGCTGCTGCGCGCTTCTTTCCCGCTGCAAAACCTGCCATGCGGGAGCCTTTTTCTCTGAGCCGTCTGCGCCCCCTGTGGGGTGTGCTGCCGTTGTGGCTGTTTTCGCTGTATTTGCTGTACACGCATACCCTGCGGCCGGAAAACGGCGCCCTTCACTGCGGTCAGAGCACTTTCGGAGATATGTCCCTGCATTTGGGACTGATGACCTCCATTGCAGAACAGGAGATTTTCCCGCCGGAATACTCCATTATGCCCGGCACGCCGGTGGGGTACCCTTTTTTGTGCGACAGTGTTTCTTCCACCTTTTTGAAGCTGGGCGCTCCGCTGACATTCGCCTACATACTTCCCATGGCAATTGCATTGCTGCTGTTTTTTTGGGGGCTGTATCTGCTGTACCGCGAATTCCTGCGGCCATTTGCCACGGCTCGGGCGGCGGTAGTGGCTTTTCTGCTCTTTACCATTGGCGGCGGCTTTGGCTTTGCCTACTTTTTCGACAATGCCGGACAAAACCAGTATTTTTCCCAGCTGCTTACCGGATTTTATATCACCCCCACGAACCTGCTGGAACAGAATGTCCGCTGGGTCAATATCCTGTGTGATATGCTCATCCCGCAGCGCGCTACGCTGTTCGGCTGGAGTTTGCTGCTGCCGTGCCTGTTTCTGCTGCTCCGGCTGTACCGCAGCAGGGAATTTCATTGGCAAAAAAGCGTATGGCTGGGCGTTTCCGCTTCGGGACTGGTACTGGTACAGACACACGCGTTTTTGGCTCTGGGTGTTTTTACGCTGGGAACGATTCCTTTTGCTGTCTGCCGCCACGGGGTAAAGAAAGCCTTTTTCCGATTCCTGCCCTATGGCGCAGCCGTGCTGGTACTGGCGCTGCCCCAGCTTGTGCTGTTTACCTTCCGGCAGAGCGGCGGCGATGGATTTCTGCGCTTTGGCTGGAACTGGAGCAACCAGTGGGACAGCTTCCTCTGGTTCTACCTGAAAAATCTGGGGCTGCCATTTGTGTTATTGCTGCCCGCAGTCCTTTCCGCGCCGCGCGAAATGCGCCGGCCTGCTTTCGGCGCACTTCTGCTGTGGGGGCTGTGCGAAATCGTTATTTTCCAGCCCAACCCGTACGACAACAACAAGCTGCTGTATATTTCGTGGCTGGCGGCGTGTGCCTTTATTGCGCGGTATCTGCTGCTGTTGTGGCAGCGGCTCCGCGGCCTGCCGGGACGGACGTTTCTGGCTGGTGCGGCAGCGGTATGTATTTTTACTTCGGGCGTCATGACCATGGCGCGCGAGGCTGTTTCCGACTATGAGCTGTTCAGCGCTGACCAGGTGGAAGCCGCCCAATGGATCAGCGAAAATACCGCCGCAGATTCGGTATTCCTCACCAGCAACAACCACAACAATGCCGTCTCTTCGCTCACCGGGCGGAACATTGTGCTCGGGACGGATTCTTACCTGTATTACCACGGGCTGGACACCTCACAGCGCTATGAGGATGTACAGGCCATGTTTACCCAGTCCGGCGCGCTGGAATCGCTTTCTGCACGCTATGACATTGACTATGTTTATATTGGAAGCTTTGAACGCGGCATCGAGGGCTTTAACGAAAGCCTGTTTGAGAGCCTTTCTGTTGTCTTCCAAAATGAAGAAGTGACGATTTATCAACTGCCATAAGGAGAATTTATCATGCCGAAAAAACATTTCCCGGGGAAACCTCCCCGTCATACCGAACCCCGGCGCCCGGTTCACACGGCGCCTGTGCGGGAAAAGCCCGCACCCACACCTGAAAAAGATGCACCTGTCGCAAGTCACAAACCCTGCCCCCTGTACCGCAAATGCGGCGGCTGCCAGCTGCAAAACATGGACTATGCCCGCCAGCTCCACTGGAAGCAGGAGCAGGTGCAGCGGATGCTGGGAAAATACTGCAAAGTGCAGCCCATCATCGGCATGGAGCATCCCTTCCATTACCGGAACAAGGTGCAGGCGGCCTTTGCCTGGGACAGAAGCCGGAAGAAAATCGTTTCCGGCGTGTACCAGTCCAGCACCCATCATGTGGTACCGGTGGAAACCTGCATGACAGAGGACGAGACCGCCGACAAAATCATCGGAGCAATTCGCCGGATGATGCCGGGCTTTCACATGACGCCCTATGACGAGCGGACGGGAAAGGGCTTCTTGCGCCATGTGCTGGTGCGCCGGGGCTTTACCACCGGACAGGTCATGGTGGTCATGGTGACGGCCACGCCGGTATTCCCCGCGAAAAATAATTTCTGCCGGGCACTGCGTCAGGAGTTCCCCGAAATCACTACCATTGTCCAGAACCTGAACGACCGGTACACCAGCATGGTGCTGGGCGAACAGGAAAAGGTGCTCTATGGCCCGGGCTACATTGAGGACGTGCTGTGCGGGTGTACCTTCCGCATTTCGCCCCGTTCTTTCTATCAGATTAACCCGGTGCAGACGGAAATCCTTTATCGCACCGCACTGGAACACGCCGGGCTGACCGGAAAAGAAACGGTACTGGACGCCTACTGCGGCGTGGGAACCATCGGTCTGGCAGCAGCTAAATTGGGCGCTGGCCGGGTCATCGGCGTGGAGGTCAACCGGGACGCGGTTCGGGACGCCATTGCCAACGCCAAAACCAGCGGCGTACAGAACGCCCGGTTCTACTGCGCCGACGCGGGGGAGTTCATGGTGGATATGGCCGAATCCGGCGAAAAGGTGGATGTGGTCATTATGGACCCGCCCCGTGCCGGCAGTGATGAAGCGTTCCTGTCTTCGGTGTGCCGTCTTTCCCCGGAAAAGCTGGTGTATATCTCCTGCAACCCGGAGACACAGGCCCGCGATTTGCGGTATCTCACTTCCCACGGCTGGAAGGTGGAATTCTTACAGCCCGTGGACATGTTCCCCCACACAAACCATATTGAAAATATCGCGGTGCTGTCTAAAAGTGGAAAATAAAGCCTAAGAAATGCCTTAATTTAACCAGTTAATGAAAGGAGTACAATGGTTCGGTATGTATTATGATACATTAAGTTCAGAAGAACAAATATCTTATCTTATCAAACCTATTATTGAAGTTCTTCAGGCGGCTGGCGGACAGTTGGAACGATCTGAAATCCGAAACAGGATTAGTGAAATGGATGAGCGTATTGCTGAATTTGAACAAAAGCTTTATACTTCTAATAAGACGGGAAACCAGTATAAAAAGTTTGATTTCAAGTTCAATTTTGCAATCAAGGAGCTTGGATATGTTGGCTTGATCTCTTACGTGAAATATAACCCATTGATCACACTCACACAGGAAGGAGCAAATCTTGATCTTTCCAATTTTGATGTGAAGACAGAAGTTAGAGATAAGGCGCGAGTATACTGGGAAGAGCATTCTGCGAAGAATAAAACAAAGAGTAAAACAGTTGATAGCCCAGACGCAGAAGATGAAGATAGTGAATCTGCAGAAGATGAGATATTGGATGATGTTAAAGTAAAGTTGCAGAGCGCTATTGCAAATATGTCTCCGACTAAATTCGAACAATTTTCCAGAGC
>DVIY01000079.1 GCA_018710915.1 Candidatus Gallacutalibacter pullistercoris | reverse complement strand
GTATGGGATTCAGCAAACTTCATGCGCGAAATAGATGCATTGTGCAAAGCAAAAGGATTTTGAGATGTAATTATGTCAAAGCATGAAATAACACATTGAATGTGAAAATGAGCAAAACAAAAACCGCATTGACAGCCAACAAACGGCCATCTCATGCGGTTTTCTGGAGCTGGAGATCGGACTTGAACCGACGACCTGCTGATTACGAATCAGCTGCTCTACCAACTGAGCCACTCCAGCAAATTGGCTTTCGGCAAAACCGAAAGTCAACAAGAAATATTATAAGGAAAAAAGCCGGATTTGTCAACCGCTTTTTTCGCCTTCCCTGTAAAAAGGCTTACTTTTTCTTTTTTGCATTTTTGGGGTCAATAGTTCCCCCGGAAAGTACATAACGGCAGAAGCTCTGCATGCAGCAATCCTCACATTTGGGCTTTCTGGAATCACACACAGCCCGTCCGTGCAACACCAGCCGATGGCAAAAATCATTGGATTCTTCGGGGGGGAGGACTGCTCGCAGGTCATTTTCTACCTTGAGCGGGTTGGTACTGTCAGTCAGCCCCAGGCGGCCGCTGATGCGGATACAATGCGTGTCGGTAACAACCGCCGGCTTGTGATAAATGTCGCCTACCACCAGGTTGGCGGTTTTGCGGCCAATACCCGGCAGCCGCGTCAGTTCTTCCACGGTGTCGGGTACAATCCCGCCAAACTCATCGCGAAGCATACAGCACATGGCATAGATATCGCGTGCTTTGGTTTTAAACAGCCCGCAGGAGCGGATATACCCCTCAATTTCTTCCTGAGTCCCTTCACAAAAACTGTCCAGTGTGGGGAAGCGCTCAAACAGCGATGGCGTCACCATATTGACGCGTGCGTCGGTACACTGTGCAGCCAGACGCGTGGCAATCAGCAGCTGCAAAGGGTCCTGATAGGTGAGTGAGCATACTGCACCCGGATATTCTTTTTTCAGCGCCTCTACAGCCAGAAGCGCGGTTTCCTGTCTGGTCATAGTCGTCTCCTTTTGAAAGTTGAGATGTGGGAAAATCCGGCTGGTTGACCTTGCAAGAAAATCATGATACAGTAACCATATTACAGGATGCTGAAAGGATGATTTTCCCATGTCCGCTTTTATGCTGAAACTGCTCGCGCTGTTTTGCATGGCGATTGACCATACCGGCGCCGTGCTGTTCCCACAGCAGGAGGTGCTGCGCTGGATTGGCCGGCTGGCGTTTCCCATTTACTGTTTTTTGCTGTCAGAAGGCTTTTTCTTTACTTCCAGCCGAAAGCGATATCTGCTCCGATTGCTGTTGTTCGGTATCCTCTCGGAGCCCTGCTTTGATTTTGCCTTTTCCGGGCTCTGGTGGCGTCCGGAGCGTCAAAATGTTTTCTGGACACTCGCACTGGGGCTGGCAGCGATCTGGGCAATTGAAAAATTCCGGGAAAACCCCTTCCCCGGAATTCTTCTGGCTTTTTGTTGCGCCCTTCTGGCCGAAGTACTGCACACGGATTATGGTGCGTTCGGCGTTTTCCTGGTGCTTATTTTTGCAGTATTCCACAGCCGCCGTTTAACGGCACTGGGCGTGTTTGCGCTGGCAGATATCGGATATGCTCTCAACGGAAGCATCATACAGATTGGGGCTGTATTGGCAGCTGTTCCAATCTGGCTTTACAACAAAAAACGTGGCCCACGCTTACCCAAACTGCTTTTTTACGGTTTTTATCCGGCACATCTGCTGGTGCTTGGATGGCTGCGGCTGCTTCTTCGATAAATTACAGTGTGCCGAAAATACGGTCGCCAGCATCACCCAGGCCGGGCAGGATATAGCCGTTTTCATTCAGGCACTCGTCTACAGCCGCACAGTATACCTGTACATCCGGATGTGCTTCCGTCAGCGCTTTTACGCCTTCCGGCGCTGCAATAATGCACATAAACTTGATGCTCTTGGGGTTGCTGCGCTTGATGATGGTAATTGCATCGACAGCGGAACCGCCGGTTGCCAGCATGGGGTCCAGTACAATGACATCGCGTTCCGGCAAATCAGACGGCAGCTTGCTGTAATATTCTACCGGCTGCAGCGTCTCGTGGTCGCGGTACAGGCCGATATGTCCCACTTTAGCAGCGGGAACCAGCTTCAAAACGCCGTCCACCATTCCCAGGCCAGCACGCAGAATCGGCACAAAAGCCAGTTTGCGGCCAGCGATCACCTTGGTGGTTGCAGTGGTCATAGGTGTTTCGATCTGCACTTCCTCCAGTGGCAGATCGCGGGTTGCTTCATAGCAGATCAGGTTGGCAATTTCACTCACCAGTGCACGAAATTCCATAGAACCGGTGTTTTTATCCCGCAGAAATGTCAGCTTATGCTGAATCAGCGGGTGATCCATGATAAATACTTTACCGTTCATTACATTTCCTCCCGTGAATTCAAAAAGAGCAATTACAACTCACCGTTCTCGATTTGTGTGATGTGACCAATGCGTTTGGCATGGCGCCCGCCATCAAAGGGGGTTTCCAAAAAGATTTTGGCAAGGCGAACAGCGGTTTCTTCATCAATTACGCGTCCGCCCATGCACAAAATATTGGCATCATTATGGCGGCGGGTCATTTCTGCACAGAAATCATTGGTCACAACCGCAGCACGGATGCCCTTTACTTTATTGGCGGCCATAGAAATGCCGATGCCGGTACCGCAGCACAAAATTCCACATTCAGCTTTTCCATCCGCGACAAAATGGCCTACCTTTGCAGCGATGGGGCCATAGTCCACTGATTCTTCGCTGAATGTACCGAAATCCTCGTAAGCAATATTCTGCTCGTCCAGATATTTTTTGATTGCTTCTTTCAGGCAATATCCGCCATGATCTGCACCTAATGCCACCATAAAACAATTCTCCTTTTTTTGGTCATATCTCCGTTATGATTGTTGTTTTTCCTGTTGTGCCAGCCTTTTTTTCAGCTCGCGCTGAGCCTGCGGCAAGCGCAGATAAATCGGCGCCAGCCGTTCAGCGGAAATAACCCCGTGGCCCGCAAGAAATAATTGCCTTGCAGCCTCTGCTACGCCGGAAGCCCGCTGCATCCGAAGATGCTCTGGCGCCATCCGGCAGGAAATGCCGGCAAAATAAGGCGATTCAAAGCACAGCCTGGCTCCATCTCCTGCCAGTACCAGGGGGATTTCCCGCCCTTGTATCCATGCAGGAAGTTCTGCCGTAAGTTCTTCTATCGACAGTGCGCGATCCTCGGTCAGCCGCTGCACCCTGTCCTCTCCTGTGAGGAACAGCGCATTATAAACCTGTCCGCAGCGGGCATCCATCACAGCGCACACCAGCGCCTGTTGTCCACGCAGATTCATCGCCATGGCTTCCAGTGTAGAAACCCCGCAGCAGGACTTATTGTTTGGAAATGCCAGCCCTTTGATACAGGCCACGCCGATGCGCACACCGGTAAAAGAACCGGGGCCGGCAGAAACCGCCAGCAAGTCCATATCCTTTACCGCCAGCCCTGCGTAGTCCAACGCAGTTTTTGCCATGGGCAGCAGTGTCTGGCTGTGGGTCTGTTTGGTATTCATATAAAATTCGCTGAGAATTTTTCCATCCTCCTGTACACAGGCAGAGGCCGCGACAGCAGAGGATTCCAGTGCCAATATCCGCAAACCGTTCCTTCCTTTCCTGTGGGTGCAGGCAGGAGAATCTCATATAAGATTCCCCTGCAGCCCGGAAATTGAAATAATGCGCTCGTTTTCCCTGTCGCCCGGAGAGATTTCGATACGGATTGTCCCTTCAGGCAGCGCCCCTTCGATGTTTTCGCTCCATTCAATCGCCAGCACCGCGCCTGTTTCCAAGTAGTCAAAGAAGCCCGTGGAATACAAATCGTCCCAGCCGGAAACCCGGAACATATCAAAATGATACAGAGGGAGATTCCCGCGGTATTCATGAACCAGTGCAAAGGTAGGGCTGCTGACGCCATCGGGGATGCCCAACCCACGAGCCAATCCGCGGGTAAAGGCGGTTTTTCCCATTCCCATGCCGCCATAAAAAGCCAGCACTTCACCGCCGTGGAGAACCGAGGCAAGCTTTTCACCCAACGCTTCGGTTTCTTCGGGGGAATGGGTGCGATATTCCCTTGTATCTGTTTCCTTCATCATGGTCATCCTTTATCAGAACAGGCCGGAGATTACACCGTTAGCATCCACATCAATTTTTTGTGCAGCCGGGGCCTTGGGCAGTCCAGGCATGGTCATGATATCGCCCGCATAGGCAACCACAAAGCCAGCGCCGTTAGAGAGCTTCAAGTCGCGGATAGTGATGGTAAAGCCGGTGGGCCGTCCCAGCAAAGCTGCATTGTCAGACAGGGAATACTGGGTCTTTGCAATACATACCGGCATTTTGTCGCCGCCCAGCTCGTGAATCTCTTTCAGAGCCTTTTTGGCTGCATTGGTATAAGTTACGCCGTCTGCACCGTAGATTTTGGTTGCGATGGCGTTAATTTTTTCTTCTACTGTCAGGCCGTCGCCATAAATGGGGGCAAAATCCTTACTGGTGTCCTCTTTGTCGATGATTCCTGTGATGACCCTGGCCAGCTCCATGCCGCCTTCGCCGCCCTTGGCAAATACCTCAGACAGGGCATAGGGAACATCCATCTCGCGGCAGCACTTATCCACTACAGCCAGTTCCGCTTCGGTGTCAGAGGGGAAGCGGTTAATGGCCACCACAACCGGCACGCCGTACTTGTGCATATTTTCCACATGGGCTTTCAGATTTACGATGCCTTTCTCAACAGCCTCTACGTTTTCGGTGGAAAGCTCGGCTTTGGGAACGCCGCCGTTGTACTTGAATGCACGCACAGTCGCCACCACTACTACACAGGAGGGGGCCAGACCGGCCATACGGCATTTGATGTCCATGAATTTTTCTGCGCCCAAATCAGAGCCAAAGCCTGCTTCGGTGATGCAGTAGTCACCCAGTTTCAGTGCCAGACGGGTTGCCCGTACAGAGTTACAGCCGTGGGCGATATTGGCGAAGGGGCCGCCGTGCATGATAGCGGGGGTGCCTTCCAGCGTCTGTACCAGGTTGGGGTTGATGGCGTCCTTCAGAAGAGCAGCCATAGCGCCGTCTGCCTGCAAGTCGCGGGCAAATACGGGCTTTCCATCATAGGTATAAGCTACCAGGATATCACCCAGACGCTTTTTCAGGTCTTCACGGTCTTTTGCCAGGCACAAAATTGCCATAACCTCGCTGGCCACCGTGATGATGAAGCCGTCCTCACGGGGGATGCCGTTGATTTTTCCGCCAAGGCCTACCACGATATTGCGCAGTGCGCGGTCATTCATATCCATGCAGCGCCTGATGACAATGCGGCGCTGGTCAATGCCCAGTACATTGCCCTGATGCATGTGGTTGTCCAGCATAGCGCACAGCAGGTTGTTAGCGCTGGTAATGGCGTGCATGTCGCCGGTAAAGTGCAGGTTGATGTCTTCCATGGGGAGCACCTGCGCATAACCGCCGCCGGCAGCGCCGCCCTTAATACCAAAAACCGGTCCCAAAGAGGGTTCACGCAGGGCGATAACAGCATTTTTGCCGATTTTTTTCATAGCCTGTCCCAGGCCGACAGAAGTAGTGGTTTTCCCCTCGCCGGCGGGAGTGGGGTTGATTGCCGTTACCAGAATCAGTTTTCCATCGGGACGGTCTTTCAGACGGCTGAAAAGGTCTTCGTTGACCTTGGCCTTATAACGGCCATAAGGTTCCAGCTCTTCTTCGTGAATTCCCAGTTCCTCTGCAATTTTTGCAATCGGAATCAATTTTGCGTTCTGTGCGATTTCGATGTCGCTCAGCATGCGTTCTTCACCTCTCATAAAGATAACCGGGCGGTTCTTCATTGCCCCTTCTGCATTTCCGAACAAAGAGGCACTGCGCCCGGCTTCAGACTTTAGTTTTTATTATAGCACAATCTCCCCCAGTGTAAAAGCGTTTCCGATAAATTCCGGCAAATGGTCCAAAGTTCTGCATCTGTCAAAAGTGGTGTGGTACATTTGTGCAAAGTTTCCTATACGGGGAAAAAGAAAAACGAAGCGGCATTCCCCAACATGGAATTTGTCGGAAAATGCCGCTTTTGGAAGATATTATTCGGTAATACCGGCAGCTTTCAGGTTAGCCTGATGCTCGCTGGCAGTAGAAGCATAATAGGGGTTACCGTCTTCATCGTGGCAGAAATAGTACATCCCGCTCGATTCAGAAGAGGGTTCCAGAACCGCCTTAATGGCGTCCAGGCCGGGGCTGCAAATCGGCCCGGGCGGCAGTCCCTGAATGGAATAGGTATCGTAAGTGCTCTTGAAGGTATCACGCTCGTCTTCCGGTACCTGAGACAGGCTGCGGTACGGATAATAGGTTGTAGAATCGCATTCCAAACGGTAAATATCATGAGAAGCGCCATTTGTCAGCCGGTTTAAAAGGATGCCGGCAATCATGCGCATGTCCTTTTCATCGGTAGCCTCTGCCTGCACAATTGATGCCAGTGTCAGTATTTGGTCAATGGAATATTCGCCTTCCTCCACCTTTTCACGCATTTCTTTGGAAAAGCGGTTCTGACAGTTGTTAATCATCTTTCCCAAAGCAACTTTTGGTTCTTCACCCTTATAAAAATCATACGTATCAGGGAAAAGATAGCCTTCGAGCTTGTAGTAACGCTCGTCCGCATTGGTAATGGCATTGATAAAATCATAATTGTCGAACTCATCCGAGTTGGCGGCTTCCAGCACTTCTTCCACAGTGCAGACCTCATTTTCTTCCAGCTTTTCCGCAATCTCCAGAAGTGAAAGCCCTTCGGGGAAAGTGACAGTCACAACATCCAGCCGGTTGCTGTTGTTTTGCAGGTAATTGACAATGGCTTCATAGTCCATATTGCCGTCCAATTGATAGCTTCCCTGTCCAAAATTCCCATTTACACCTGTCACCAGGCAGTACATGCGGAAGAAAAAGGAATTTTTAATGGCGCCGCTGCGTACCAGCTCATCAGCCACCTGTGCCGGGGTGCTCTCATCTTTGATTTCAACCGATACCGAAGCGTTTGCGCTGCGGGAAATCGCCAGCATGTCATCCACGCCTACCAGCAGGAATCTTGCCAGCGCGATTGAAAGCAAAATGACCATCGCAATCCAAACACAGCGGAAAAGCCAGCGGTTTTTGCGGCCCTTGACTTTTTCACGTTTTTTGGCATCTTTTTTGTCTTTGCGGCGCTGTTTGCGGTCAACGGGCTTTTTGTTTTTTGGTTCCTCTTTTTTCTGGAAAGAATCGCTGTGGCTCTGAATGGAATTTTCATCGCCAAATTGCAGCTCTTCCTCGGGAATATGCAGTTGAAACTCTCCGCTTTTATGAATGGGGGCAGATTCTGCTTCGGCCGGAGAATGGGGGCTCTCGGCGGCAGTATCGGCCGGTACAGCGGGGGCAGTTTCTGCGGAAGGGTTTTCCACAGATGTATTTCCCTGCTCTTCAGGGAAGGGATTGGTATGTTCCACCATACGTGTAACCTCCTGCTTTTTACTTTACGGCAGCGGGCGGCAGGCTCCCGTTACCTTTTGCGTTGATTTTGCCGCCCTGCCGCAGCAGGGGGCTGTTTTTGAATCCGACGGATATATTTTTCGGTGGTCAGGACGTCCACCGGTTTATCAAAATAACCGTGCGGCAGATTCCACTGGATGCAGCTGCTGTAGCAGATACCAGCCTTAAAACCGCCAAAAGAAGAAAGGAAGCGGTCATAGTATCCCTTTCCATATCCCAGGCGGAAGCCATGGGAATCAAAACACAAGCCCGGAACAATGCAGAACCCCTGCGAAAAGTCCTCAATTTTCCGGCATTTGGCTGCGATGGGTTCCAGCACGCCAAAGCTGCCTTTTTCAAGATCTTCTTCCGAATGAATCTCAAAAAATTCCATATCATAGGTGCCGGGAACGCATCGGGGAACCACAACCATTTTCCCGTCTTCCCACGCACGATGAATCAGCCCCATAGTGTCTACCTCAATGGGTTTGCTGACATAGGTGAAGAAGACAGCGGCCTTCTGGTATTCACGCATCATCCAGATACGCTGCGCAATTTCGGAATCCTGCCGTTGTTTTTCAGCGGGGTCCATGGATTCCCGAATCGCACGGTAATGCGCACGCAGCTGAATCTTGATTTCCTTGATGTTTTTTACGGACATTGCATCGACATCCTCAACCGTGCAGCCGTATCGTCGCCCCGCAGCATGCGGACAATTTCCAATGCAAACTCGATGGCGGCGCCGGCGCCTTTGGCGGTAATCAGGTTTCCATCGCGGCATACAAAGCCCTCTGCCAGTTCAGCGCCTTCCAGTTCCTGTTCAAAACCGGGGAAGCAGACTGCCTTTTTGCCTTTCAGCAGGCCCATATGGCCCAGAACGGAGGGGGCAGCACAGATAGCGGCAACCGGCAGCCCGTTATCGAAGCAATAGCGCACGCTTGCAGTGACTACCGGAGAATTTTCCAAATTCAGCGTGCCAGGCATTCCGCCGGGAAGAATCACCATATCCATAGTACCGGTCAATACTTCGTTCTGCTCCATGTCGGTTTCGACATGGATATGATGGGAACCGGTGATCGTTTTGGAACCTACGCCGACGGTTTTCACATCCAGTTCTGCACGGCGAAGGACATCGAGCGTAGCCAGTGCTTCAATTTCTTCGAATCCATTGGCTAAAAACAAATAGATCATCCTGTATCATCCTTTCATCCAGTCAGAGCCTCTGCGGGAGGAAAGCCCTGATTTGCTGTCAATCAAAATAGGGAATCATCTGCCAGACAGCGGGCCGTACTCTGTAAGAAACCCATATTTTTATTTATTATACCGGATTTCAGTCGGTTTGTATACGGTACTGGGAAAGGAAATCATGAAATTTTCATGAAATTACTCCATTGTCAGACCCAGATAAGGTGTGCCGTCAACAGGGAAATTTGTGATGGCGGCAGGATGAAGCGGCCGCATCATGCCGTGCGGTACGATTTTTCCCTGTCCCGGCAGCAGCGGGCTGTTTACGGGCAAACGAACCCTCAGTTCCGGCCCGGTACCATCTGCGGCAGCCTGCCGCAGCAAAGGAAGAAGAGCTTCTGGCGGCGCCATCAGCTCCTGCACACCGGTTTCGTCATACAGGCAATAACCATTCCGGGCAAAAGCCGTGCCGCGCTTCCAGCGCTGTTGTGTCCAGAGGGCGAACTGCACCGACCGTGCATCCCACAGGATGGAACCGTTCATATGGCACAGGCCGTTATTGCGCAGATGTGCACAGTCGCGCCCGGTCAGTACAATCCGTCCAGCTGCCGCAGGTTCCTGATGCAGCAGTTCTTCACGGGAAAGTATGGCTTCACGCACTCCGAAAACGGTCCGATAACCGAATTTGTGATAAAAATCATACAGCGAAGCAGAAGCGGGGAGCAGCACAGAAGCGCAATCTCCGCGGCGCTGGCCATATTCTCCCGCCAGATGCAGCAGCTGCGCCATATAACCCCTTCCGCGAAAATCCGGAAGAGTTGCTGCTGCATAGATGTAATGGGCCTGCACGGTGCGGCCCGAAAGCAGCATCCGGCAGGGGAGCATATGCAGTGCCGAGACAATGCGTCCGTCTTCGCGCACTGCAAGCGTATTTTCAGGGCGCCAGGCGTTGCGGAAGAACAGGGCGACTTCCCGTTTCCCATCCCCGAAAACCGCACCCCACAGTTCGGCCAGCTGTCCCTGCATCCCATATTTGGTTATGAGACTTTCAACCTGTGCCATGATGACCTCCTGTCAATCTTCCCGCACAGCGCTGAATTTTTCCAGTACACAGGCGGGATAATAGGAATTTTTCGCTTTGCGCAGACCCTCAATCCCCATATCCTCTTCGCGGTTAATCCACTGGTAGCCGGTCAGTTCGTGGGCGGCAAATTCCTGATTGATGAGCGTGTACAGCCCGTCATAGCCGTCCAGCGCTTTTTCAAAGTGGATATCAAAAGCAGTGGGGTTAATCTCTTCTCCGGCGGTAAAAGCAACCGGTTTTCCCTCTGCGCGAATCAGGCCGCCGCGAAAGCCCAGTGCTTCATAATTCCGCAGGGCCTTGACAATAGCGCAGTTTTCATCCTTCAGCTCGCCGCCGCAGCCGTGGGCATGGCACCATTCCCGTGCGACAAATTCACAGTCAGAAAGGTTGTCCGGCGTAACGGTTTCATAGGTGTAGGAATACCGCTTGCGGAAACGCGCGATATGGTTGCGCTTGCTGTGATATTTACGCCCGGCCAGCTGTGCCAGGTCAGAAGAAGCGTATAGATAATCGCTGTCATTTGGGGTAGAGGAATACCGGAAGAAACCCGGCAAAACCGATTCCATCCGTTCTTTTTCTTCGGCAGTCATTCCCCAAAGACGCAGAGGAATCCCGCGTTCTTCTGCATCATGGCGCAGAAGCTCCAATACTTCGCGCAGCTCTTCTGGGGAACGTGCCCCTACAGGAAAGCCATAGGTCAGCATATTTTTGCCAAAACAGGTCAGCACCATATCACGCCAGCGGCAGATGCGGCTGTGATAAGAGCCGCTCCAGATGAATAGCGTGCCAAAGGCGTCCTCGCTGCCAAGACCGCCGGCAGCAGTTAAGATGGGCTGTGCCCAGTGTTTATCGTCAAGGGTTGGGGTGTGGAATTCCAGCATACAGCAGCCTCCGTAACAAGTGTCTCAATTTCCCGGTGGATGTCTTCCATGCTCCTCGGCTCTCCGTTCTGTGCGCAGGAAATCACCTTCCAGCCCAGCAGTGAAGCGGCAAACAGCGCGCTGTCACGGCAGTGCGCCAGATAGCCCGGGTTGCGCTCGTGCAGGTCTTTTTTGGCTTCATCGCCGTGATAGCGTACCGAAAGCAGCTTTTGAGAAACCTCGGGCGGCATATCCAGAAACAGCACCAGGTCGGGCCGCGGCAAACGCAGCTTTTCATACTCGAAATCCTCTGCCCAGCGGATATACTCCTCCCACTGGCTGCGGGGAAGCTTCGTCAGCTGATACACGATATTCGAGGTCGTGTACCGGTCAGCCAGAAAAAGGACGCCGCGCTCATAATCAGCACGCCACTTTTTCTGAAAGGAAGCATACCGGTCTACTGCATAGAAGGAAGAAGCCGCATAAGCGTTTACACCTTCCGGACTTTCGCTGAATTCGCCGTTCAAATACATTTTTACCAGTGTAGATGACGGAGATTCATAGTCGGGAAAGGAAATCTTGCGCACTTCTGTGCGCTTTCGCAGCGATTCAAATAACAGCGCGGTCTGCGTGCCTTTCCCGCTGCCATCCAGCCCTTCCAGAACAATCAGGCTCATACAGCGGCCTCCTCCACACCATAGCGGCGGCGAACTTCTTTCATTTTTCCGCAGGACATCTTTCCTTCAGGGCATGGGCCGTTCAGGCACGGCGGGCCTGCGTGGGCGAAGAGGTGAGGCGCCTGCTCTTTCACCAGCGCGAGCATTTGCTCTGCCACATCGCGAATCTCCCACTGGGCGCGGTTGCAGCAGCGGTGAGAGAAGAAATTCAGCAGGGAACGCGCGTTAAAGGTTGCAATCATCTTGGTGGCGCATGCATTGGGCAGCACAAACCGCGCATCTTCAATGGCTTTTTTCTCTGCCAGCCGGTCAGCTGTTTTTTCAACCTTTCCCTCTGCCAGGAACTGTGCCTTATGCACTGCCTTCAGCTTTTCGGTAAGGGATTCATAATGCGCCTGGTCTTCGGCCATGGCGCGCAGGAACTCCTCTTTGGCTTCCGGGATATTTTCGATTTCGGGCGGTACAACAAATTCAAACGCGGCCTCTTTTACATAGCGCTGGCTCTGCACGCTGTAAGAAGCGATGCGGTGCCGGGTGATTTGTGCCAGCAGAGAGCGGGAAACCCCCTCGATTCCAAAGGTAAATGAGGCGTGTTCAATCGGGCTTTCGTGCCCGATTTCCGCGAGCATTTCCACAAACGATGCCGTTTTTTCTTCCGTCAAACCGTCCATCAGCGTCCCGATAGAGGCCGGGGAATAGCAAAGCTTCGCTGAGGAGGCTGCAATTTTTTCAGGCGCAGGGGTGCAGGCCAGAAGGGTTACAGTTGCCATTTCAGTTTCCTCCTTCTTTATCAGTTCATCCACATCCAGGGCCCCGATATACGGAACCGCAGGATGCGGGAGGCAAATACATTAGACCATTATAACAAATAGGAAGATAAAATGCTACCTGCACACGCACCAAACTTGCATTGAAAAAGGCGCCGCAGATGCAGCGCCTTGGATTGTTTTCATTTAGCAGGTTATATAAACGAACAGCAGAAAGTTGTCATTCTGCCTCAAAAACCGGGCGCCATAGATATTTTTTCATATCTGCCCGGCCATCCGGCAAAAATGCAATTCCTTCCGCTTCCAGCATTTGCCGCTGGCGCGCAGGCCCGCCGAAAACTTCTCCGGGGCACAGGGAGCCGTCTTTATACAGCACCCGATGGCAGGGCAGCCCGGAAGGCGCCGTGTGCATCAGCGCCCCCACAATCCTGGCCGCACGGGGATGCCCCGCCAGAAAGGCAATCTGCCCATAACAGCTTACCTTTCCCTGGGGAATCTGGGCGGTGATTTCATATACCCTCTTGCGGAATTCATTGGTTACCATCAGAAGATCTCCCAGAACGCGGCAAAGAAGGGCGGCAGCTCGCTTCCACCGCCAAAGTCGTGGACTTCGCCGGTGATGAGGTCACGTGCACGGCCTGCCTGTGCGTCAAAGTGGGCATGATACGGCTCCGCAGAAGCATTGATGGCCACCAGAACCCGCTGGTCTTCAAATTTCCGCTCGAAAATCCACTGGTGGTTCTGCTGCATCACGGTCTTGTAGCTGCCGTATTGCAGCGCCTTACTGGAAGAGAACGCTTTTGCACAAGCAGAAATCCACTCGGTCAGGTCGTTTTCCAGCGGCTTTTCAAAGCAGGGACGCAATGCCGGGTCGCCGTCCTGCTTTTTGCCCTCCGCGCCCCACTCACTTCCATAATAAATGCAGGGAATGCCGGGCATACCGAACAGCATCCCGTACAAAGGCTTCATATGCCGGGGCTCGGTCAGGATGCTTGCCAAACGGGTGACATCGTGGTTGTCGGCAAAGTTGAACAGGTGCTTGCCCTTATACAGCGTCCAGTTTTCCGGCCCAAACTGCCGGTTCAGCGAAAAGCCGATCTCGAACATGTTCATGCAGTTAAAGCTGGAATACAGTCCTTTGTAACATTCATAGTTGGTGACGCTGTGCAGCATCTGATCGTTCATACGCTGGTTGTAATCGCCGTGCAGCATTTCGCCCAGCAGGAAAAAGTCGGGTTTCAGCCCATCGCAGAAGCTGCGCAGACGCCGCAGGAAGTCCAGCTCCAGGCTGTAAGCCACGTCCAGCCGTAAGCCGTCGATGCCGAATTCTTCCACCCAGCCGCGGATGCAGTTAAGCAGATGATCCACAACTGCCGGATTGCGAAGATTCAATTTGACCAACTCGAAATGGCCTTCCCAGCCTTCATACCACAGGCCGTCGTTATAGCCGTTGTTTCCGCCAAAGTTAATATGGAACCAGTCACGGTACGGGGAACCTTCCCGATTGCGCAGCACATCCTGGAATGCCCAGAAACCACGGCCTACATGATTGAATACGCCGTCCAGCACTACCCGGATTCCGGCCTCATGGAGCGCATCGCAAACCTCTTTAAAATCTGCATTGCTGCCCAAACGGCAATCGATTTTTGTGAAATCTCGAGTGTCATAGCCGTGGTTGTCGGATTCAAATACCGGTGAAAAATAGATTGCCCCGATGTGCAGCTTTTGCAGATGGGGAATCCACTCCTTTACCTTTTGAATACGGGGAACCTCCACACCGTCATTGGAAAGCGGCGCACCGCAGAAGCCCAGCGGATAAATCTGATAAAATACGGATTCATATGCCCACATATTGAAAAACTCCTTTGCTGTCCGGCAAAAATAAGCCGAATGCCAGTTATGAATTTAGAAAAGAAAACTGCCGGAACAACCCGGCAGTCCTTCCTCGCCTATTATACCACAACCCGGCGAAAAATCAACATGATGAACAAAACATTATTCCTTTAAACGAATTTGTTGGGCGAAATTCAGCAAATTATCCAAGTTATTGTCGATTTCCCCTTCCGATACCGCTTCCAGCAGCCGCTTTAAAATTCGTCCTATTTCCGGGCCAGACTGTACGCCGGCAGCTATAAGATCTTTTCCTGAAATGGCCAGCTGTTTCATGGAAAAACAGGCGCCTTCAGCCAGAATTTTTCGTGCCAGCTGTTCGGTTTCTTCCAGAAGCGGCAGCCGCTGGCTTGGGTATGGTTCGGCCAGTCCACAGGTATCGGCTTTTTGTACTTCCAACAGCTGAAAAAAGGCCTCCTCACCCAACTGACGCAGCCTGCGCCGCAGAAGCTTTTCGTTGCCGATGATAGGCCCGTCATGGTACCGCACCAGACACATTACCCGCTCCCGCAGCGCGTTGTCCAGCCGCAGATTCCGGCAGATTTCACCGGCCATTTTGCTGCTCACAGCAGCATGTCCGTAAAAATGTCCTACCCCGTTTTCGTCCATTGAAAAGCACCGGGGTTTGGCAACATCATGCAGGAGCACCGCCAATCGTACCGGCAGTTCCGGTTTTGCATGGTCAAGCGCTGCCAACGTATGCTCCCATACTGTGCCGAAGTGGTGCGGGTTGTGCTGCTGCTGGGTCATACATGGCGACAGTTCCGCAATAATTTCTGCGACGATGGGTGCAAATTCCCCCAGTACGCGGGCGGCGTCCTGACCGGTCAGCAAACGCTTCAACTCTTGTGCCAGCCGTTCCCGAGCCACAAATTGCAGTCGATCCCGCAGGGCCAACATGGCCTGTGCGGTTTTGGGCTCGATTGTAAATCCCAGCACCGCCGAAAATCGCATAGCACGGGCAATACGAAGTGCATCTTCACTGAAACGGCGCTGCGGCTCACCAACACAGCGCAGCGTCTGCTTTTTGAGATCTTCTTGCCCGCCGAAAAGATCTGTCAGACCGGTTCGGGGAGAATATGCCATGGCATTTACCGTAAAGTCTCGCCGCGCCAGATCGTCCTGTAAACTGCGGGTAAAAATTACCGTGTCGGGGTGGCGGCTGTCTCCATAGCTGCCGTCTTTGCGGAAAGTGGTGATTTCTACTGGCGTATCGCCGCAAAGTGCCGTCAAAGTGCCATGACGAATACCGGTTTCCAGTAACCGGAAATCGGAGAGCACCGTTTTCATTTCATTTGGAGTAGCAGCCGTTGCCAAATCCCAGTCGTGGGGTGTTTGTCCTAACAGGCTGTCACGCACACAGCCGCCCACAATCACGCTGGGATAACCGGCAGCTTCCAGCCGAAGCATAAGGGCAGAGATGTTTTCTGGAATGTGAAAAATGTCGGGCATTATCGAAAATCCTCCTTTGCAGGTAAAGTGGTATGAAGCAGAGAAAAACCGTCCATACTGAAAATACAAGGATGGCACAGGAAAGGACGGTTACAGAATGCAATATAATAAAGTGGAAATTTGCGGTGTGAATACCTCCCGGCTCAAGGTGCTGACAGAAAAGGAAAAGACAGAACTGCTGTTGAAAATGCGCGATGGTACACCGGAAGAATCCAAACGTGCAAGGGAAGAACTCATCAACGGCAATCTGCGGCTTGTGCTCAGTGTAATCCAGCGTTTTACCAACCGCGGGGAAAATCTTGACGACCTCTTCCAGGTGGGATGTATCGGATTGATGAAGGCGATCGACCATTTTGATGTAGAACAAGGTGTACGGTTTTCTACTTATGGAGTTCCCATGATTATCGGAGAAATCCGCCGCTATCTGCGGGATAACAATGCCATCCGAGTCAGCCGTTCCATGCGCGATACCGCTTACAAAGCCATGCAGGCAAAAGAAAAGCTCACCGCAGAAAGAGGCGCAGAACCCACAGTCGAGCAAATTGCCGAGGCTATTGGTGTGCGACGTGAAACAGTCGTATTGGCGTTGGAAGCCATCGTGGAGCCGGTATCGCTGTATGAGCCGGTGTTTTCAGACGGTGGTGATACAATCTATGTGATGGATCAGGTAGGGGATGGGAACGACGACCGGAACTGGCTGGATGAAATCGCCCTCAAGCAGGCGGTCAGTGATTTGAACCCACGGGAAAAGCATATTCTTTCCCTGCGCTTTTTCCAAGGAAAAACGCAGATGGAAGTCGCTTCCGAGATCGGAATCAGCCAAGCGCAGGTTTCCCGGCTGGAAAAAGCTGCATTGGAAAAAATCAAAAAGGATTTATGAAGAGCAAAAACAATCCCCGGCAGTTTGTACCTGCCGGGGAACGTTATTTTACAGAAAAGCAATCGCGGTTTATTTGCAGAAGTCTTCCAGATACCGCTCCAGGCAGTTGTTGATAATAGCAATAGCTTCTTCGCGGTTGCGCACATCATCGATATCGGTTTCTTTACCGGTTTCCAGCTGCTTATACACAGAGAAGAAGTGGCTCATTTCATCGAAAATATGAGCGGGCAGTTCCTGAATATCATGATATGTATTGTACATGGGG
>DVIY01000078.1 GCA_018710915.1 Candidatus Gallacutalibacter pullistercoris | reverse complement strand
AGCCACTGTGCTGCCAGCCGCCAGCTTGCTGTCATCTCTCTGACCCGTATCTTTTTCCTTTATTATTACACCTTCACCCTCGTCAAATAGCCGTTCTGCGCCTTAGATACTATTAAGAATGTATCTTGACAGGGTGCATTATTATCTGTATAATAAATACATACTTAGAGAATGTTTAGGGGGCACAGTGGATGGCACGGAACAAATACCCGGAAGTCACCGAGGAGCGGATTTTGGATGTAGCTCAGCGCCTCTTTTTGGAGAAGGGCTACGAGAACACCACAATCCAGGACATCGTGAATGAGCTGGGTGGCCTTACAAAAGGTGCGGTGTATCACCACTTCAAGTCCAAAGAGGAAATCATGGATGCGGTGAGTGACCGTATGTTTTTTGAAAATAACCCCTTCGAGGCAGTGAAAGGTCGTACCGATCTGAACGGGCTCCAAAAGCTGCGTGAAGTAGTCCGGTTGAATCAGGCAGACACAGCCCGTACCAATATGACAGCACAGTCCATTCCGATGAATCACAATCCCAGAGTATTGGTCGGAATGATCGATGCCAACCGCCGGATTCTTACCCCGTATTTTCTGGAACTCATCGAGGAGGGGAATCGGGACGGTTCCGTCCACACGGAGTATGCCAAGGAGATTGCGGAGCTGCTGCCGCTGCTCACCAGCCTGTGGCTGCTGCCATCTGTGTTTCCGGCCACCAAAGAGGAGATGCGGCGGAAATTCTCCTTTATCGGGGAGATGATGGAGAAGATGGGCGTGCCTCTGTTTGACGATACCATTCAGCGACTAGTGGACGAGTTCTTTGAGCAAATCCCCGACCTGAAATAAAATTGCCTCGCGGCAATTTTATTTTGGATGCATACATTCATTCGGAAGGTATTATATTTTAAATACCGCAGTCAATCACTGCGGCAAATTTTTTACTAGGATACATACCGTTTGAAGGTATGAAAGGAGTATAACATGGGCCAAATTGTAATCTCTGCAAACAACCTGACAAAAACCTTTTCGGGAAAAGAAGTAATCCGGAAATGCACCTTTTCCGTGGAGCGGGGCAGCATTTATGGTTTCCTGGGGCGCAACGGAGCAGGTAAGACTACTGTGCTTAAACTGTTGCTGGGGTTGTTAAAACCATCTGCCGGAATCGCCATTGTGCTGGGACTAGACAGTGTGCGGGATAACGAGGCAATCCTTGACGCACCGGAAGTCTGATTGAACCGCCGATATTTTATGAGCATCTGTCGGCTGCGGATAATCTACGCCTCCATCTGGCTTACATGGGAATCGAAGATACCGATGTGGAAGCAACGCTCTGCCGTGTGGGGCTGCCCGGTACAGGGAGCCAGCCGGTGTCTACCTTCTCCCTGGGTATGCGGCAGCGTTTGGCCATTGCGCGGGCCATCATCCATCGGCCCGAAGTGTTGATCCTGGATGAACCGGTCAACGGTCTGGACCCTGTGGGCATGAAGGAGATGCGTATTTTGTTTCGCCGCTTGGTGCAGGAGGAAGAAATGACCATTCTGATGTCCAGTCACCTTCTTTCGGAGATCGAGCAGATCGCGGATCGTGTGGGTGTCATTGCGGATGGAACTGTGGTGCAGGAAGCAGAGATGGCAGATATCCGCAAACAACATCCTTCCGATATGGAGGACTATTTTATTTCGCTCATTCAGGGAGGTGCTGACCATGCGTAATTTGATTGCATTGGAATTAAAACGGAATCGTCTACGCCCCTATCATATTGCGGTCCTTATTTGCGGAGTGACGATGCTGGGCTTCCAGTACCTGATGGCCGCCATCCCCTATATGGACCCCACCGAGCCGGATGCGGAATTGTTCTCCCAGTATCCCTTCCTGCTAGGGATTACCTGGTTGGTCTGGATGGCTATCTTTGCAATTCTTTCGGCAGTCATGGCCTCCCGTTTTGTGGTGGAGGAATACAGCGGGAAACGGGCAATCCTGCTGCTCAGATATCCAATCAGCCGGAAAAAGGTGCTGTGTGCAAAGCTGATACTGATGTTTGCCTATACCGTTGGTGCTATGCTCCTGTGCGGAGTGATAATCCAAACGGTGTTCTTTCTGACGGAGCTCCTGTTTCCCATCTGTTCCGACCAGCTGACGGTGGAAGTGATTCTGCAATCCATAGGCTTCCTGTTCTGCTGCTCCGTTCTGGCGGGGCTGCTGGGTGTGGTTTCCCTGTGGTTTGGATTCCGTAAAAAGTCAGTTTCAATGACTATTGTGGCATCGGTCATTCTGGCAACCATTGTGTGTCAGATAATCAGCGCAGCACTGGTATTCTTGCCAATGATGGGAACCGTTCTTGGTGTGACGGGCATCCTTGCAGCTTTGGCAGTCAAAAATCCACTAAGACAAGTAAATAACATGGAGGTATGAGACATGACAGAACGAGAATTTGACCAAAAGGTTGAAAGGGCAGCCGCAAACTTTGAACGACGGGTGGAGACCGCAGCAGATCATCTGGACAAAACCGTAAACCGTGCGTGGAATCGCAGCCGCTTATTTCGCTGTGTATCCAGAGGGACATCCCTGGCTGCTGAAGTCGGATTACTACTGATTGCTGGGCATCTGGCGGATCGTGGAAACCGAACTGCCGCGGCGTGGTGTGCAGGATTAAGTGCCGTCGGTTTGGCAGGGGATGTGTTGACTGCGATCTGTTTCCGGAGGAAGAAAAAATGAAAGACAAACTGTTTACCCGCAATTTTACTTTTCTGATTCTGGGGCAGGTCAGTTCCCTCATTGGCAACTACACCCTAAAGTTTGCCCTCTCCATGTATGTACTGGAGCAGACCGGCTCGGCGTCCATTTTTGCGACATTGCTGGCAGTAGCCATGCTTCCTACCATCCTGTTCTTCCCCTTTGGCGGTATTCTGGCGGATCGAGCCAACCGGCGTAACATCATGGTAGGGCTGGACACACTCTCTGGATGCACCGTGCTGGTTGCCGGATTGGTGCTGCCCTTTGGACATGATATCCGGGTCATCGGCGCATTGTTAGTGATCCTGTCTGTCCTGGCTGCTTTTGAGTCTCCCACAGTACAGGCCTGCATCCCCCAGATGCTCTCTGGAGACAATTTGATGAAAGGCAATGCGGCGGTAAATCAAGTACAGGCCATTGCCGGTCTCATCACTCCGTTTCTGGGCAGTCTGGTTTACGCTGCTTTTGGGCTTGTTCCTGTCCTCTGGGGAACAGTGGCCTGCTTTTTCATCACCGCTATTCTGGAGTGCTTCATTCGCCTGGAGTATCAGAAGGCGGAAATCACTATGAGTATTCGGGAGATTATCAGAGAGGACTTCTCCGTCAGCATTCACTTCCTGCGCCGGGAGCAGCCGGGTATCCTCAAATTGCTTCTGCTTGCAGCCCTGGCCAGCTTGTTTGTAGCCGGTACTGTGGTGGTCGGCTTTCCTTACCTGGTGCGGACTGTTCTTGGACTCTCGGCAGAGCATTACGGAGCAGCGGAGAGTGTTATGTTATGGGTGTAGCTGCCGTGCTGGGCAGCCTCTTTGTGGGAATTACAGCGCAGAAATTCCGTTTGCGCTGGCTGGCCTTTATCTTTATGGGACTTGGCCTTAGCCTCATTCCAACGGGAATTGCTTTAATATCACAAGAGGCCGACTCGATACAAGTCCGAGTGACAGCAGATTCCCAATGGCTGGAATCCAGTGATAGAAAATACCCAGTTACTATAGATCCAACTATCACAACCGAAACAAATCAAAATGATGTCCATACGACTTTTATTACTTCTGCTATGCCCGGAACTAACCACAGCACAAAATTTGAGTTATTAGTGGGAAGAGAAAGCTCTGAATATGGCACTTGCAGAACACTTGTAAAACTGGATATGCCATCTCTAAAACCAGGAG
>DVIY01000007.1 GCA_018710915.1 Candidatus Gallacutalibacter pullistercoris | reverse complement strand
AAAGACAATATTTTTCGTTTTGATATTGACAAAGGAAGCAATTACTAATAATATTTTGATATGGAAGTCACAAATCCGTCCGTTGTAGAGCTGCAATCGGTTGGTTTACTGAAAAACCAGCTTTCCAAATTGTAGCATATCCAAGGAGGATTTGTCCATAGCACACGTTGCTGGGAGCGGTTTTCCGCAGATTTATTCCACACTTCAAGGTAAAGGAGGAAAACGGATTATGGTATTTGAGAAGGTAAAGGCTATCCTCAGCGAGCAGTTTGACGTAGAGGAAGACACCATCACCAACGACACTACTATCACCGAGGATCTGGGCGCAGACTCTCTGGATGTGGTAGACCTTCTGATGTCCATCGAGGATGAGTTTGAGATCGAAGTACCCGATACTGAGATTGAGAACATCAAGACTGTCGGTGAACTGGTAAAGTACATCGAAGATCATGTCTAATCTCCGCCTGTGTAGGGACGTTCGTCCGCTGTGGCCTCTTTTCAGGGGCCGCAGCGGATTTTTGCGTTTTATACGGGATACTTTTTTAGCAAAAGAAATTCTGACGAATCAGGCGTTTTCCGGTTGAAATCCTGAAAATGAAAGAGTATAATAAAAAGGATTCAAGCGGCAGCAGCCGCTAATTTTATCAACAAAGGAGAGTTAAACCTGTTGAGTGATTTTTCATTCCTGACCGATGGCGTTGTCTACATGGCCCAGCACTGGAACATGTTGATTATGTGGCTCATTGGTGGCCTGCTCATCTGGCTGGCCATCAAGAAGGACTTTGAGCCTGCATTGCTGTTGCCAATGGGCTTTGGCGCTATTCTGGTCAACCTGCCTCTTCCTGGCGTGCTTGGAGAAAACGGCATTGTTCAGTGGCTGTTTGAGCATGGTATTGAAGCATCTGAAGCTTTCCCATTGCTGTTGTTTGTGGGAATTGGCGCCATGATTGATTTCGGACCACTGCTTTCCAACCCCAAAATGCTTCTGTTTGGCGGTGCTGCACAATTCGGAATTTTCTTCACGGTTTTGCTGGCAGTTCTGCTTGGGTTCCCGCTGAAAGATGCTATGAGCGCCGGTGTGATTGGTGCGGCAGACGGTCCTACCTCCATTCTTGTTTCCCAGCAGCTGCAGAGCAGCTATATGGGCGCAATTGCGGTTGCGGCATATTCCTATATGGCGCTGGTACCCATTATCCAGCCCATGGCTATCCGTCTGGTTACCACCAAAAAGGAGCGCCAGATCCGGATGCCCTATAATCCCCAGTCCGTTTCCCGCACCACCAAGATCCTGTTCCCCATCGTGGTAACCCTCATTGCCGGCCTGATTGCTCCCTCCTCCGTTGCACTGGTGGGCTTCCTCATGTTCGGCAACCTGATCCGTGAGTGCGGCAAGCTGGAAACCCTGTCCCAGACGGCACAGGGACCGCTGGCAAACCTGATTACCATTTTCCTGGGCATTACCATTGCCTTCCAGATGCAGGCGGACATGTTCCTCAACTGGGGCACCCTGCTGATTATGGCACTGGGCCTGGTGGCCTTTATTTTCGACACCATCGGCGGCGTGCTATTCGCAAAGATTTTGAATATCTTCCTGCCCAAGGATAAAAAGATCAATCCCATGGTGGGCGGTGCAGGCATCTCTGCTTTCCCCATGAGCGCCCGTGTGATTCAGAAAATGGCGCTGAAAGAAGACAATCAGAACCATCTGCTCATGCATGCCGTGGGCGCCAATGTAGCCGGCCAAATCGGCTCTGTGGTTGCAGGCGGTATCATCCTGTCTCTGGCAAGAATCTGGGGGTTGATGTAATATGAAATGGATGATTTTGAATACATTGGCAAAGGCATTTGACAGCGCGTTGGGTCCGGTTCAGACAGAGGACATTATGAGCGCGCTGGAACTGATGGGCAAAGGGATGTTGGGCATCTTTATTGTAATGGTGCTGATCTTCATTCTTATTTTCTGCCTGAACCGTTTTACAGGAAACAAAAAAGAGGACTGATTCCCCCTGTGAGGGAAGCCCTCGCATTTTAATCAATAAGGAGCGATTGCTTTGGCACAGCAAAAGAAAATGGTGGAAGCTATCACGCCCATGGACGAGGACTTCTCCAAGTGGTATACCGATATTGTAAAAAAAGCCGAACTGATGGATTATTCCAGCGTGAAGGGCTGCATGGTGATTGAACCTTATGGCTATGCCATCTGGGAGAACATCCAGAAGGATCTGGATGCCCGCTTTAAGAAAGTGGGCGTACAGAATGTGTATATGCCCCTGTTTATTCCCGAGAGCCTGCTCCAGCGCGAAAAGGACCATGTAGAGGGCTTTGCACCCGAGGTGGCCTGGGTTACCCAGGGCGGTCAGGAAGAACTGACAGAGCGTCTGTGCGTGCGCCCCACCAGCGAAGTGCTGTTCTG
The DNA here is from genome assembly GCA_018710915.1 of Candidatus Gallacutalibacter pullistercoris. Classification (GTDB taxonomy): domain Bacteria; phylum Bacillota; class Clostridia; order Oscillospirales; family Acutalibacteraceae; genus Heritagella_A; species Heritagella_A pullistercoris. The sequence continues at coordinate 5,164 of DVIY01000007.1, read as the reverse complement.
TGAACATTATCAGAAGGTCATCAAATCCTGGCGTGACCTGCCTAAGCTGTACAATCAGTGGTGCAGTGTGGTTCGTTGGGAGAAGACAACTCGTCCTTTCCTGCGCTCTTCTGAGTTTCTGTGGCAGGAAGGCCATACCATGCACGAAACTGCCGAAGAGGCCGAGGAAGAGACCATGCGTATGCTGAAGCTGTATGAGGCTTTCTATCGCGAAACGCTGGCCATTCCCGCTGTTACCGGCAAGAAGACCGAGAAAGAAAAGTTTGCCGGTGCAAAGGCCACCTATACCATTGAGCCTATGATGCACAACGGCGTGGCTCTGCAGGGCGGTACCAGCCACTATTTTGGCGATGGTTTTGCCAAGAGCTTCGGCATTGCCTTTACTGGCCGCGACAATACCCTTCAGACCCCGCATCAGACCAGCTGGGGCGTTTCCACCCGCATGATCGGCGCTATCATCATGGTACATGGCGATGACAACGGCCTGGTACTGCCGCCGCGCATTGCGCCGATTCAGGTAGTGATTGTGCCTATCGCACAGCACAAGCCCGGTGTTTTGGAAAAGAGCCGTGAGCTGGCAGAACGTCTGGGTGAGAAATTCCGCATCAAGCTGGATGACAGCGAGCAGTCCCCCGGCTGGAAGTTCAGCCAGTATGAGATGCAGGGCGTGCCGCTGCGTCTGGAGATTGGCCCCAAAGACCTGGAAAAGAATCAGTGTGTACTGGTCCGCCGCGACAACCGCGAAAAGAGCTTTGTTTCTCTGGATGAACTGGAGACAAAGATTCCCGAGCTGCTGCAGGCTGTTCATGACGGCATGTATGAGCGCGCTCTTCAGAACCTGCACGAAAAGACTTTCGAGGCACACACCCATGAAGAATTCCTGGACATTGCTGCCAATAAGCCCGGCTTTATCAAAGCTATGTGGTGCGGCGACAGCGCTTGTGAAGACAAGCTGAAGGAAGAGACTGGTGGTGTCAAGTCCCGCTGCATCCCCTTTGAGGAGGAGCATCTGGACGACGTGTGCGTATGCTGCGGCAAGCCCGCCAAGCATATGGTGTACTGGGGCCGTCAGTACTAATCGTAAATACAATGAAGCCCGCTCCGAATGTACCGGAGCGGGCTTTTGCTTTTTCTTTATAAAGTGGAAATTCCCTCTTTCAGAGAACAGGAAAACGAATGTTCTTCAATTGAAAGCCCAGAAAGCACGCGGACAAGCTGCCGGGCGGCGTAACGTCCCATCTCTTCCAATGGCATATCAAGGCTGGTGATTGTTGGGTAAACCAGCTGAAACATGCTGGAAGCCGCGATGCAAATGTGGCGTACCGGCATAGGAATGGAAAATTGTTTTTGCAGAATCGCACTTTGTACCAGCCAGCCAATGCGGGGGTTTGGGGTGATGGCTACATCAAATTCTTCGCTGCACAGGGCATTATAAAAGTTATCGCGCAATTCCGGCACCGGAATGTCTGCGGTTTGAAAAATAAATCTCTTTAATTCGGCTTCCGGATATCCTTTGGCTAATGCAGAAGAAAACAGGTTCCATTTTTTCGAGAAAAGAGCTTCCCCATGCTGTAGGGAAAAGAAACGGATTCGCTGCAATTGTTTTTGCCGACACAGCTCCACCGCCTGTAAAATGCCGTCTTCCAGCAATGTGTGATGTTGTTCGGCACTGTGCCAAACACCGCTTTCGTCCGCTAAAAAGAAAGGAATATGCTCTTCTTCCAGCATTTTCATGGTAGAGTCTTCCATCTCGTAAAAAAGAAAAAGAATCCCGTCAATACGGGAGCTGCGGTAGTAACGGACATATTCGTGCTGGTCAATGTCGCCCGAGTCATCATTGAGCAATGTGATGGAATAACCGACAGAGTCCAGATATTCTTTTACGCCGCGCAGAACATGGCTGAACCCAAGGCTCAGGTTATTTCTGCCCGATACAATGCCGATTGACATAGAGCGGCTGGTGCGCATACTGCGTGCGGTTGAATTCGGGACATAGTTCAGCTGCCGGGCAGTTTCTAAAACCAATTGGCGCGTAGCATCGCTGATTTTTTTGCCCTCTTTGTTATTGATGACATAAGAAACAGTTGCTTGAGAAATACCGCAGGCATTGGCGATATCTTTGGCGGTTACATTCTTTTTTCGGGGTATGCTCATGATAAAAGACTCCTTTGATAATTGGGAAATATCCATAAGTGAATCGTATCACTGGTATCAGCATCTGTCAAGACGGAGTAAGGAAAATAGAAAAACTTTACAAAAAAATCCTCAACACCCACAGGGCATCGAGGATTTAAGTTTTAGAAGGAATTTTATTTTAGATCTGGGTAAGCTGATACAGCACTGCGCCGTGTGCCGGAACAGTCGCAGAAAGTATACCAGCAACGTCATCAAGATTTTCCTTTTTCCACAGGTCGCGTACATGGCAGGAACCGTCCAATTCCAGTTCTGCCAGCGGAATCGAAATTTCCTGTGGCTGTTTTGTGAGGTTGAAAAATGCAGCGTAACGGCTGCCGTCTTCCGCATCGCTTTTCCAGATGACGCGTTCTTCGCTGCGCAGTACCTGTTCGGCGTTTTTGCCGTGCTGCTGTACGCGAAGCACTTCTTCGTTGGTCAGCAGTGAAAGCGTCCATTCGTCGTTATCTCGCATTTCGCCGCCCATAATCAGAGGGGAACGGAAAATAGACCATAGCGTCATCATGGTAATCTGTTCGTCGTGCGTGAAATGTGTATACTCGCCCACACCATCAATGGTAACGCGGATTCTGCCCAGCGGAAGCATGTCGCAATCCGGCCAGCATCCTTCCGAGACATGACGCTGCCATACTTCACAGCGCTCGAACATGTGAAGAAGCAAATCCCACTGATCCCAGAAATCATCGGTGATACGCCACATATTGGCATTTTTGCGCAGGTGCCAGGCTTTTTCAATCACAGCCGGACCGGGGGAGAGGCTGAGCACCATCTGACGGCCGCACTGGTCAATGGCGTGGCGGATCATCTCGATCTCTTTTTCGGCGGAATAGGGGTCGTGTGGGTACATGTTGGTGTTGCAGATATCATCTACCTTAACGAAATCGACGCCCCATTGTGCATACAGATTGAAAATGGAATTGTAATATTCCTGCGCGCCGGGCTTGCGGAAATCAACACCATACATATCGGAATTCCAGCGGCACACAGAATCGGAAGAAGCGATACGGTTGCAGGTGGTATCGGTTCCCAAAACGGGCAGCTGACGGTGCACAGCTAGACGCGGCACACCGCGCATGATATGGATTCCGAACTTCAGGCCCATCGCGTGGATTTTTTCTGCAACCGGTGCAAACCCCTTTCCGCCTGCGGAAGAGGGGAATCGGTTTTCAGCCGGAATCTGGCGTCCGTATTCGTCAAGGCAAAGGGGAGCAAAGGGAACGTATGCCCAGCCTTCTTTGCCGGCATTCGGCTCAGACCACTGAATATCGCATACCACATACTGCCATCCGAAATCTTTCAGATGTTCCGCCATATATTCGGCATTGCCCAACAGCTGTTCTTCGTTAACAGCCGGCCCATAGCAGTCCCAGCTATTCCACCCCAAAGGCGGTGTAAGCGCTGCCAGATTCTTGTTTTGCTTCTTCATTGTAATTCCTCCCATTGTTATCAAATACGCTGTCCCTCCAAGAGATTCAGCGTTTTTTTATCATATTTTCCGTGATAGTATTTTTCAATTACTTGGTCAAATACAGAACCTTTTTCGGTAATCTGAGAAAAAAGTGTCATGCAGGAACACAGCTTCCGGTCATCGGGAAAGCCCATTACCTGATGTGGGTCATTTGTCACGAGTGTAAGAAGCGCGTTTGTAATTTCATACAGGCGCTGCCCCAAAACAGGGTCATTGAGAAATTGCTGCGCTTCTTCCAGATTTTCAATTCCATAGTAATAAGAGAACTCGCTGGAACCAAGCCCGCGAAGCTGCGGAAAAATATACCACATCCAGTGGCTGGTTTTTCGGCCGGCACGAATTTCTGTTAAAGCCTGCATATAGGAGTGTTCCTGTGCTGTGTGAAAGCGTGTCAAATCATAGGTGCGCATCCGGCTTCCCTCCTGTAGTGATGAATCTAAGATAAAAATATCCCCTTCCAGTGAGGTTGTCAATAGGAGAGGTCATAGATTCTTTACAGCTCTTTCTTGTGCAATTCAACGAGTGCCAATATAATAGAAAATATAGATGTTGAAAAGGATGGTGGAATGAAAGATGCAACAGAAAAGACGGATTTGTTGGCAGCAGTGGATTTTGCTGTTTTTTCCGGCAGCCGGATTTGTGTGGTTTTCGCAGACATTGCTGCTTGGGGTTATTGGAGTCGGTACATTGCTGGGGTGGATAGCTTGCCTTTCTGCTGCGGCTCTAATCCTTTTGGTACCGGGAATGATTCGCAAAGGGGGCAGAAAAAGAGTGGCAGCATGGATTCTGACTGGGATTATGGCTGCGGGACTTGCATGGTGCGGATACCTTAGCTTCCTGATTTTTTCGGCAACAGGGAATTCTCCGCCGGATTCCGCAACGGTACTGGTGTTGGGCTGTAAGGTAGACGCTGACGGCGGGCCAAGTCTTTCTTTGCGTTCACGCATTGAAAAAGCAGCGGAATATTTGCAGGAGCACCCGGAAGCGATGTGCATTGTCAGCGGTGGAAAGGGCAGCAATGAACCGGTGAGTGAGGCTTCCGTGATGGCACAGGAGCTGGAGGAATTGGGGATTGCGCCGGAACGGATTATACAGGAAGACCAATCCACTGATACACAGGAAAATATGGAATATTCCGCTCGGATGATTGAAGAACTGGGATTGAGCCGGGAGGTGGCAGTGGTCACCGATGATTACCACGAATTCCGCGCCGGAGAGCTGGCAAAGAATGCCGGGCTTACCCCTTATGCAGTGCCCGCAGAATCGGTGAAGTATCTGTTCCCCGCAAATTATGGGCGGGAGCTGATTTCTATGACAAAATTCTTTATAGAAAAATGGATTTAAAATGGCCCCGGGTTTTCCGGGGCTCTTTTTGTCTTCCGATGAAACAGTGTAGGTTTGTCAAACATCTTGTACAGCGAGAGATTTAAAGAAAGCAGCAAGTTTTTCTTTCGGGGAGAGCCAGCCGAGAGGGCGCATAGGTAAGTCGTTGGAACGATTTTG
>DVIY01000077.1 GCA_018710915.1 Candidatus Gallacutalibacter pullistercoris | reverse complement strand
GGCATGAACTCACTGTATACGCTGATGCACACGGCAGTGTACTTTTTCCTGGGGTCCGGCAGCTTCTTTGCCACCAACGCCAATGCGGCTTTTGCCCTGGATCTTCTGCTGATGAGCAGCGCCGCAACACTCATCTATGGTTATCTCTTCAAGGCAACTCACTACAATGTGCTCTATGTGCTGCTCATCGGCACGGTACTGACTTCATTTTTCGGCAGCATCCAGTCCACGTTGATTCGCGTCATGGATCCAAACGAGTATGACACGCTGCTGACGACGTTGGTTGCTTCCTTTGACAACATGAACAACGAGCTTCTGTTGTTTTCCGGCATCCTGCTGGTTCTGCTAGTATTTGCGCTGCGCAAAGAGTTGAAGCTGCTGGATGTCATTACCCTGGGCAAAGAACAGGCCATCAACTTGGGTGTGGATTACAACCGAACCATTGGTCGGCTGCTGGTAGGCGTGACGGTTTGCATTGCCATTGCCACGGCACTGGTCGGACCCATCTCCTTTTTGGGGCTCATCATTGCCAACCTGGGACGGCAAATGATGCAAACCTACCGGCACAGCCAGTTGATCGCGGCTTCCACCATGATGGGTATGCTGGTGCTGGTGGCAGGCCAGTGCCTGGTAGAGCATGTATTTGCCTATGTTATTCCGGTGAGTGTGTTCATCACGGTTGGCGGAGGCGTATATTTCCTGATGCTGTTGTTGACAAGGAAGAAGGTGTAAAACGATGAAGGTTCAGGCATTAAGCAAACGATACGATGGCAAAGCGGTGGTCGATTCCGTCAGTTTCAGCATTCCAAAAGGCAAGGTAACGTCCCTGATCGGCCCCAACGGCGCGGGAAAATCCACGGTGATGGGCATGATCTCCCGCCTGATTGCAAAAGACGCGGGCTTGATCAACTTTGAAGACAGGGATATTGCCAAATGGAAGAGCCGGGAACTGGCCAAGAAACTGGCAATCCTGACGCAGCACAACAATGTGCAGATGAAGCTGACCGTACGGGAGCTGGTCGCGTTTGGGCGTTTTCCCTATTCCGGGAATCATCTGACGCAGGAGGATCAGCGCATTGTCGACCAGGCTGTTGCCTACATGGAATTAAAGGAATTTGAGGACCGCTTCATTGATGAGCTGTCCGGCGGCCAGCGGCAGCGTGCGTATATCGCCATGGTCATCGCGCAGGATACGGACTATATTCTTCTGGACGAACCGACCAACAACCTGGACATCTATCACGCGACCAACATGATGAAAATTGTCCGAAGAATGTGCGATGAGCTGGGCAAAACCGTCATTTTGGTACTTCATGAGATCAACTATGCTGCGTTTTACTCCGATTATATCTGCGCCTTCAAGGATGGGAAGATCGCTGCGTTCGGAAGCGTACAGGAGGTTATGACCAAAGAGACGCTGTCCTCCATCTACAGCGTGGATTTTGAGATCATGCGGATCGAAGGAAAGCCCCTGACAATTTACTATTGATATTGAGCCATATGGCTTGATATACATCAAACTTTCAGTACTTTGTGTAAAGGAGTGGTATCCCATGAAAAAACTGCTGTCCCTGATGTTGTCTGCGCTGTGCCTGCTGACCGCTGTATCGGCCTTTGCCCAGGAGAGCGCGCCTGAAACCGTCGTCATCCGGGCGCTTGACGGAAACCGCGAGTCCATTGAGCTGACGGTACCTTACGATCCCCAGCGCATTGCAATCCTGGATATGGCTTCGCTGGATATCCTGATGGCTCTTGGCCTTGAAGACCGTGTGGTCGGTTCCGCCTCCTCTTCTCTGGAGTACGTGCAAAGCGTTGTAACCGCCGAAGGCGTCGCCAACCTGGGCACCATCAAGTCGGCGGACATGGAGGCCGTCATGGGCTGCGAACCGGACATCATCTTCATCGGTGGACGCCTGAGCGGCTCCTATGATACCTTGAGCGAAATCGCGCCGGTCGTCTATCTGCCCACCACGGACGAAGGTACGCTGGCCCAGACGCGCCTGAATGCGGACACGATTGCTTCCATCTTTGGCAAGGAGGCGGAAGTTGCGGCGCTCTTTGAAGGCTTTGACACGCGTATTGAGACGCTGAAAAGCTTCGCCGATGGCAAAACCGCGATCGTCGGTCTGGTGACCAGCGGCGGGTTCAACGTACTGGGCAACGATGGCCGCTGCTCGATTATCGGCCGTGAAGTTGGATTTACCAACGTGGGCGTGGATGCCGAAATCGACACGGCGACGCATGGCAACGAAGCTTCGTTTGAATTCATCGTGGAAAAAGCGCCGGAATACATCTTTGTGATGGATCGTGACGCGGCGATTCAGACCGAGGGTGCGAAGCTCGCGCAGGAAATCATAGAAAACGAACTGGTCATGACCACGGATGCCTACAAAAACGGCAACATCGTCTATCTGGCCCATCCGGCCGTGTGGTACACTGCCGAGGGCGGCATCACGGCGCTGGACATCATGCTGCAGGATCTGGAATCGGAGTTGTTGCAGTAACAGCACACCTCTACAATAGCGAACGGGGGATTCGAAGTGACGCCACTTTAAATCCCCCATTTTATCCTATATTCCGCCATCTGAAGGAGAAAGTTAGGCTGGTGGGACAGTCCTTGAGTGGTATGGTATCCCAAGGCATTCTATTCTTTTTCCTTATCGAGCGAATGATGAAGTGGGTAGCGCTTAAGAAGGAAAACGATAGCTTACACCCGCAGGAAAAGGCCGCTCTGATGGAACTTGTGCGACACCATGATGGAGCTGCTCACCACCTATACGATGCTCACATGCCTGATTTTCTCTGCGATACGGAGCATTATTGCGGCATGCTGCGGGAGGGCTTTGTCCACCGGGCGGGACTGCTGCTCCCGTCCGAAGATGACAACACCTTCACCCCGCCTATAAGCAGGACTTGATCGATCTGATGCCCAAACCTACGGTGGTCGCCGACTTGACCGACGGGTACCTGGCGCTCATGGTGCATCTGGAAGACTATGCATAAATTGGTGGCAGAATTCATCAAGACTCGAACAGGAGGATGACCATGTCCAAGTTGGGTGTAGTGGAAGACACACTGTTTGTCCCCATGTTGGGTAGGATCTATGCCAGTGAACGTTATCCGCAGATCTTATACGATCAAAAATCCCTGGAGCTAAAGAAAAAGCTGTCGTCCGGTCTGCTGGAGTATGGCGACCAGAATCAGTATACCTTGCTCGCCTCCGCAACCCGAGCAGCCAATATGGACCGCTATATCCGCTCATTTCTACAGCGCAGGCCCAACGGTGTGATCGTCCAGCTTGGCTGCGGACTTGAAACAGCCTATTACCGAGGTGATAATGGGAGGACATGCTGGTATGCCGTGGATCTGCTCCGTGTCATCAAATACCGGCAAGAACTGCTGCCAGAACCGGAGCGGGAAACCTATTTTGCCGGAGATGCCTTTTCCGAGAACTGGATCAAGCAAATCCGCACGGACGCACCTGATGCTCCCATTTTGGTCACTGCCAGCGGACTGTTCCACTATTTTGAGGAATCCAAAGTCCTGGAGCTGCTCCAAATGCTCCGCCAATTTGGAGAGGTAGAAGTCGTCTTTGACGCTGTGAGCAGTAGCGGTATGGCCATGATGCGCAAGAAATACATGAGGCAGGTGGGCCATGCGGATGCACAGATGTTTTTCCATGTAGATTCGGCGGAAGAACTGGCCAAAAAGGTGAACACCAATACAAAGATCTTAGCGGATGAATCCTACTATAGCGCTATCCCCAAAAAGGATCTCCTGCTTTCTACAAAGGTCTGCATGGCAGTCTCTGACCGGCTTCGGATGGTCAAAATGATACATCTGCGGATATAAAGAAATGAAACTCATTTTTCTATTGCCAACCATCAATTTGCGAAACAAAGGCAAACCCAAAAGTCCGCAAATAACGATTTCTTCTAAAGCACGCTGCTTTTCATGTTTCATAAGCTTATCTGTCCTGAATTAAGCTTCGCATATACTAAACGCTGCTACGTTGTTTGTGTAATCTCCGCCGCATTGTTTCATAGGGGAGAAGTCTACTCATACCGACTCACCTCCATTTTCTCGCGCAGCTGCCGCAAGACAAGCTGGATATGCCGCTGCGCTGCGTATCCGGCCAATGCACGCACCGATCATGCGCTGCGGCTGACGCAGAAAGCAATAGCGCAGGATTTCTTCCTGTGTCTGCTCCGGCAAAACAGAGATTGCGTCAGCAAGGGCAGCGCTGCTCAATGGGACGGTCTGGCCGCAGACAGTAAAGGGGTATTCCTCGTCCGGCTCGGCAAATTGAATCAACTGCTCATTCGTCAGATAATCAAGGGAAAATTCCCATTGCTACCGCAGTCGTATGATTTCCCCGATGGCTGCATACCGAATGGCAGCTTTCCAAAAGGCGTTGCGCTTTCATTGGATATACCCTTGATAGGCTTCAATCTCGGTCATGGCAATTCTCCCCTTCTGGATAATAGAATGGGGCGGCAGCACTTTTTGCTGTCGCCCCTTGATTGCCTACCAGCAAAGGCGGGCGGGGCTGTCAACGGTGGCGCGTATACGCCGTTCATCTTGGCCGTTGACTGGCTCGGCTGGGTTTTACGGTTTTTTTCAAAAATAAAATATATCCTCAAACTTTTTATCAAGAGCAATACACAAAACAAGGGCAAGCTTAGCAGTGGGGTTAAACTGCCCCGTTTCAATCGAACTAATGGTGTTACGGGATACGCCCACCATTTGGGCAAGCCGTGCTTGTGATAATCCTGCTTCTATTCTGAATTCTTTTAGTCTGTTTTTTAGTTCAAGTTTATCTTTCATAGCTCAGTGCCCCATAGCGAAACGTATAATTGCAACAATCATAACAATGAATGTAATCAGGGCAAGTATGAAATACTCTGTTTTCTTTGTTCTGAAAAAGCGGTACGCCATACCTGCACAAACAGAGCCGCAAACAGTGGCGCATAAATCCATCATAGGGAGGCCTTGTCCTGCGCGAATGGTGGTGAATACTGCTGCCATTGCAATCATTACTATGTAAGAAAAAGTCATAGACTTGTCTTTTACTTGCAACTCTCTTTCGTCATTGTTCTTATACTCCTTACGGCTCTTTGCCAATATTTCTTCTTTGTTCATTGTATCTTTCCTTTCTGCCCTATGCCAAGTTTTATTGGCTCTATTATACGTTCGCCAAGTGTACTTGTCAATATGTTTTGCAAAGTTTTATTGCCA
>DVIY01000076.1 GCA_018710915.1 Candidatus Gallacutalibacter pullistercoris | reverse complement strand
GCCGTCGAAAATGATAGACTGCGCTGTCCATGCCCCTAAAATTGATTACACGTTCTGTTCTTTTCTTTCTTTTTATTCTCCTATTAAACAAGCCAGCCCCGTCGGTCTTTTTCCGGTGGGGCTGGCTTGTTTTTATTTGAACTTTATTTTATTTTTCTTTTTCAGAAATTATGCCTTGCCAGTTCAGGCCGTAGCCAAAGTCATAGGTGTGCCCCTCGCTGTCGGTGTAGCAGTCCATATCAAATGGGACATCTTCGCACTGTGCTTCTACTGTTTCCATGTCACGCGGCATCTGGAACGGCAGCCGTGCAGAGGGCTCTGCTTTTCCAAAGATCAGATCGAGCAGCGCCTGGGTCTGTACATTGAAGTCCACCAGAATTGCGTCGCAGGCGGGCTCAAACTCGGCGGGAACCGTGGGGTTGGAACAATGCAGGCATACAATTACCGGCTTGTCGCCCATAGCAGCGCGGGTTTCCAGCACGACATCCAGGTCAGCTTCGTTATCTGCGCGGTTTGTCTTGCCGCGGTAGCTGCGGTCGGTGCTTTCTTCCAGCGGGTCTCCCCCGGCGATACTGGGGGTACGCGCGTTTACTGCCGTATAGGGGCGGTATTGCAGCGTAACCGGCACATAGCCTTCCCCTTCGTGCCAGCCCACAGATTTGGGGCTTTCTATAAAGCAGATTGCCAGGTCTGCCTGCTGCGGGTCGTCTGTCAGGTCGAAATATTTTTCGGCCAGAGAAGCGGGAACGGGGGCCTCTTCATGTGCAAGGGTGGGATGTCCGAACCAGTCCACAGATGCCCCGATACGCCGGTTGGGGATGTATACCTTCGGGCGGCCCTGCAGCGGCAGCACATGGGCGCGGTTTTTCAGCATGACCACTGAGCGCAGCTGTGCCTGATAGCCTTCCTGCATAAATTCCGGGCAGCCTACCACTTTTGCGGCTGCCTCGGGGTCAGTATAGGGGTTTTCAAACAGGTTGGTACGCAGGATATTCATGAGCAGGCGGCGTGCAGAGGCTTCAAAGCGCTCGCGCATGGCCTTTTCGCCGAATTCCTTGTTGCCCATATCCCAGGCTTCCAGGACGGGCTCCATGCGGTTGTTTCCGCCAAACTGGTCTACACCGGCCAGCAGGGCTTTGTAATGGCGCTCGGCCTCGCTGAGCTCTTCTACGCCCCAGCACTTGCCGGAAATAAAGGCGTTAATTACCTTGTTGTTGTGGGTGATATTCCAGTCGGTACACACTACGCCATCGTAGCTGTATTTGCCGCGCAGCAGGTCGGTAATCATATATTTGCTGTAGGAGTTGCCCACGTTTTCGCCGTTTTTGATGTCCTGTCCCCAGGAGATGGTGTAATAAGGCATCACGGCGCTGGCCTTTCCGGTTTTTCCGTTCAGGCGGAATGCGCCCTCGGTAAAGGGGATCTGATGCTCTTCGAAGTTATTTCCCGGGTAAACGGCGAATTTGCCATAGCAGAAGTGTGCGTCGCGTCCGCCTTCCCCGCTGCCGCCGCCGGGCCAGTGCTTGACCATAGCGTTGACGCTCTTTTCGCCCCAGCCGTTTTCGCTTCCGGGTGTGGTCTGGAAGCCGTCGCAGTAGGCGCGGGCCATCTCGGCGCTCAGCTTGCTGCTTTCACCAAAGGTGCCGGGAAAACGCATCCAGCGCGGTTCAGAAGCCATATCTACCTGAGGAGAAAGTGCTGTAGCAATGCCCATGGCGCGGTATTCTTCCGAGGCAATCTCGCCAAAGCGCTCTGTTACACTGGGGTCAAAGGTTGCAGCCAGTCCCAGAGAGTCGGGCCATTTGGAGATATCGCCGCCGGAACCAGCGTTAAATTCCGCATTGGCAGAAGGGGTGTGGCGCGGGTCGCTGGAGGTGTTGGCGGGAATTCCATGCCCCAGCCCTTCTACAAAGGCCTGCACACGGTTATTCCAGCGGGCAGCAGTAGCGGCATCATCCACCGAGGTGATGAGGATATGGCGCAGGTAATCATCCTTGAGAAATTTTTTCTGCTGGTCGCTCAGTTCATAGGCGGCGCAGCCGCTTTCTTCCAGGCTTTTGCCGTTGTAGGTGCCGGCAAAATGGGAGCCAAGACCGTCTCTGCAAGATACTACAGCCTGATGGCCGCTGTAGAGCATCAGGCCGGCGATTTCTTCGCGGGAAAGGCGCGAAGCCAGGTCGGCGGCACGCACTTCATCGGGGAGCCGCCAATCCTCATACGGGTCGAGCTTCCCGTTCCCGTTCAGGTCCTTAAAGGCAAACCCATCCACTTCGAGAATCTGGATGCCGGAGTCAGGGGAATATCCAAGCGTCTTCCCCCCTTCATTGACCAGCAGTACATACCCTTCTTTTTCAATGTGTTTGTAGGCCATACGATACAGCACATCCTTTCAGTTTTTGATCATGAAAAAGCAGCAGGGCGTATTTCTTTGTCGGTTCGCCCATCTGCAAATTACATTGCTTGTTATTTGCTGGAAATTTATCGTATAGTAGGAACGGCTCTCACTTTTTAATCATGCACGCCTTCCATCTCGCGGTCATGCAGGATTTTGCGGAAACGGAACAGGAAGACCGTTCCCGTGCAGGTAGCGGCAATAATATCTGCAATGGGTTCTGCCAGATAAACAGCGAAAACCTTATCCGCCAGAAACAGCGGCAGGATGAACACCAGCGGAATCAGCAGAATGACCTTACGCAGCAGGGCCAGAAACAGCGAGACTTTTGCCTGTCCCAGCGCCACAAAGGTCTGCTGGCAGGAAGTCTGGATACCTACCATAAAGATACCCGCCATATAAATACGCAGCGCCCAAACCGTGAAGCTTGTCAGCTCGGGTTTATCATTGAAAAGCGCCACAAATGGCTCGGGGAATACCTGTACAAAAATCCAAATCAACACGGTTACAGTCAATGCAGTGGCAAACAGCAGTTTAAAGGTCTTGCGCACGCGGTCCAGCTGGTTGGCACCATAGTTAAAGCTGATAATGGGCTGTGCGCCCTGTGTCAGTCCCTGCAGCGGCATGAAGATGACCTGCATCACACTGCTGCAAATGGTCATGCCGCCTACAGCCAGGTCACCGCCATAACGCTGCAAAGAGGAATTCAGCGCGATGTTGACGGCACTCTCGGTTGACTGCATGATAAAGGGAGAAAGCCCGAGCGCCAGAACCGGCAGCATGATGGTGCGGTCAAAGCGGAAATACTTGGGACGCAGATGCAGCTGGGTCTTTTTGCCCATCAGGAACATCACAACCCACACAGCCGAAACCGCCTGTGCCAGAATCGTTGCCAATGCCGCACCTTTAACGCCCATACCAAACCCGAAGATGAAAAGCGGGTCAAGTGCAATATTGATGACAGCGCCAATAAAGACTGTGAGCATGCTGGTGGTTGCATATCCCTGAATCGTGATAAACGGGTTCAGGCCGAGCGCCATCTGCACAAAGATGGTTCCGCACAGATAGATTGTCAGGTAGTCGGTGGCATACGGCAGGGTGCGTTCGCTTGCGCCGAACATCATCAGAAGCGGCTCCTGTGTAGCCAGAAAGACTGCGGTCAGACACACAGAAATGGCAATCAGAGAGACAAAGCAGTTGCCGAGAATCTGCTCGGCGCCTTCGCGGTGGCCCTCCCCCATCCGAATCGAGGCGCGGGGGCTGCCGCCCATGCCTATCAGGGCGCTGAAGGCAGAAATCAGCATGATAATGGGGAATGTAATGCCCAGTCCGGTCAGGGCGACATCCCCTTCCCCTTCGATGTGGCCAATATAGATGCGGTCTACAATGTTGTACAGCGCGTTGATGAGCTGTGCGGTAATCGCGGGCAGCGCCAGCCGTACCAGCAGCTTACCAACCGGGTCTTTCCCAAGGTCGTTGGTTTGTTTTTTTGCCAATGGTATCGATCTCCTCCGTAGATTCATATTCAGTGCAGTATACCCTGTTGGGCGGTTATTCGGTTAACCAACAGAATATTCTTATTGTACCATAAATTCACAGTAGATTCTACAGAATCCGGAAAGATGTTGTGAAAAGTTGTCGCGCAGAAGGATACCGAAGACTGCATAGCTGGAATTCAGGCAGGAAGTGTGCTATACTGGTTGCAAAATCAACCGATTATTAAGGGGGCGCCTGAAATGGGAAAGAATTTTAATGAATTGGCATTGGAAATGCACCGCAAATACCAGGGAAAGGTCGAGACGGTGAGCCGCGTCAAGCTGGAAGAGCGCGATGACCTGAGCACCGCCTATACGCCCGGTGTGGCAGAGCCCTGCCGCAAAATCCATGAAAACCCGGAAGCTGTGTATGAATACACCCTGAAAGGGCGTACCATTGCCGTGGTGTCTGATGGCAGCGCCGTGCTGGGGTTGGGCAATATCGGCGCACAGGCCGCAATTCCCGTGATGGAGGGCAAGGCCGTCCTGTTTAAAGAATTCGGCGGCGTAGACGCTGTGCCGGTTTGCCTGGATACACAGGACACCGAGGAGATTATCCGCACCGTGAAGAACATTGCCCCCTGCTTTGGCGGCATTAACCTGGAAGACATCGCTTCCCCGCGCTGCTTTGAAATCGAGCGCCGGCTGGAAGAAGAGCTGCCCATCCCCGTTTTCCACGATGACCAGCACGGTACCGGTATTGTAGTGACCGCAGCCCTGCTCAATGCGCTGAAAGTGGTGGGCAAGAAGATTGAAGACGTAAAAATCGTGCTCAACGGCCCAGGTGCAGCTGGTACTGCCATCATCAAAATGATGCTGGCAGCAGGTGCAAAATACATCATCGCCTGCGATGAGAACGGAATCCTCTACAAAGAGCGCGGCGTGGGTATTGCCGACCATAAAGAGATGCTGTGCGGCATCACCAACCCCGATGGACTGCGCGGTACGCTGGCCGATGCGCTGGTCGGCGCAGATGTCTTTGTGGGCGTTTCTGTAGGCGGCGCGCTCAAGCCCGAGATGATTCAGACCATGGCCAAAGACCCCATTGTCTTCGCAATGGCGAACCCCACGCCCGAAATCATGTATGACGAAGCCAAGGCCGCCGGTGTGCGCGTCATGGGCACTGGCCGCAGCGACTTCCCCAACCAGATTAACAATGTGCTGGCCTTCCCCGGCATCTTCAAGGGTGCGCTGGAAGCCCGTGCGCGCGATATTACCCCGGCCATGAAGGTGGCAGCTGCCGAAGCCATTGCCTCTGTGATTGCACCGGAAGAGCTGCGCGAGGATTACATTATCCCCAGTATTTTTGACCGCCGTGTGACAGAAGCCGTGGCCAAGGCCGTGGCAGAAGCCAGCCGCGCCTGATTGCGATGCAAGCGCCCTACTTGAGCCGAATCCTGATGCAGCGTGCCCTGCCAAAAGCCTCGTACCTTGCGGGGATTCCGGCGGTGCAGTATTTGCAGAAGGCCGGTGAACTTGCGTTCCCTGTGCCGGTCACCTTTTTTGTGGGCGAAAACGGCACAGGGAAATCCACATTGCTGGAGGCCATTGCCGTGGCCTGCGGGTTTAATCCCGAAGGGGGAAGCAAAAACTTCACCTTCTCGACCCGCAAAAGCCATTCGGAACTGCATGATTGCCTGACGCCGTGCCGTGTGCATCGCGAGCGAGATGGGTTCTTTCTGCGCGCTGAGAGCTTTTACAATGTTGCTACCAATATTGAACAACTGGACGAAGAGCCTGCTTTCAGCCCGCCGTTGATAGGGGGCTACGGCGGGGTTCCGCTGCATGAACAGTCCCATGGCGAAAGCTTCCTCGCGCTGGTACAGAACCGGTTTGGCGGCCAGGGGCTGTACCTGTTGGATGAACCGGAAGCTGCCCTCTCCCCTGCGCGGCAGCTGACACTGCTGGCAGAGATTCATCAGCTGGTACAGAAAGGGTCGCAGTTTATCATTGCCACCCACTCCCCCATGCTGATGGCGTTTCCCGGAGCGTGTATCTGGCAGTTTACCGAAGAGGGGCTGGGACAGGTGCCCTATGAGGAGACTGAGCACTACCAGCTGATGCGGCGGTTTCTGGAAAACCCCGGCAGATATCTGCAATACCTGCTGGAAGAGTAAACCAGGCAAGAAAATGCAATCATACGGGAGGGAAAATGGAACAGTTTATCATTCATCCCATGCAGGAAAAGGAGCGCCCGGAATTGCGGCGGCTGTATCTGGAAACCCGGCGCGCGTCGTTTTTCTGGCTGGACAGCCAGTCGATGAAGCTGGAGGATTTTGACCGGGACACACACGGCGAGCGGGTCTTTACGGCGTCTATGAACGGGAAACTGGCGGGTTTCCTCTCGGTTTGGGAGCCCGGCCGGTTTGTCCATTGTCTGTATGTTGCCGGTGAATTTCAGCATCAGGGTGTGGGAAGCAGGCTGCTGGAAGAGGCCGTACAGCGGTTTGGGCCTCCCCTCGAACTGAAATGCCTGTGCCAAAACAGTGCTGCACTGGCGTTTTATCTGGCTGGCGGGTGGCAGATTACCGATGAGGGAATGTGTGAAGAAGGGTCCTGGTATCGGATGCGTTTTTCTGGTAAGGAAACACGGGTTTTGTGATTTTACACACAAATAACAGGCGTATTCCGTTGGCTTTCCCGTTGAATTGTAATCGTTTCCATGATATACTGAAAATGAAATCAAGCCGCTGCACACAGCCTGCACCAGCGGCAAAAACAGGAGGAATTGCAATGGATTTAAAAGTCGGTATTCAGCTTTTTTCTGTAAAGGAAGCCATGCAGAAAGACCCGGTAGAGGCTATCCGCAAGGTCGCTTCCCTGGGATACAAAAATCTGGAATTTGCCAACCATCGTGCAGCAGAAGACCCCGGCGTGGGCTTTGGCGTTTCAGTGGAAGAAATGAAGGCCCTGTTGGATGAAACCGGCAGCCATGCCATCAGCGCACATGTAGGCCCGCTGAATGAAGAGACCATCGACAGCGTGATTGCCTATCACAAGGCGATTGGCAGCGATACGCTGGTCATCCCCATGGCTTTTTACGAGAGCGAAGAAGACGCACACGCCAAAGCAGCCGAGTTCAACCGCCTGGGCCAGCGCTGCCGCGAAAATGGCATGCGCCTGCTGTATCATAACCACTACCACGAGTTCCAGAAGCTGGGCGAGAAGACCGTGATGGAAATTCTGGCAGAAGACTGCGAGCCGGAAAACCTCGGCTTTGAACTGGATACCTTCTGGATTATGCGCAGCGGCCATGACCCCATCGAAGTGATGAAGAAGCTGGGTACCCGTGTCAAGATGATTCACCAGAAGGACTTCAGCAAAACCTCTCCTTCTGCGGTGGATGTGCTGTCCCTGGCAGAGCCGGGCAAACCGATTACCCGCGAGACTTTTGGAAAGTTCACCTCTCAGGAAGACTTTACCGAAATCGGCGAAGGCATTATGAATATCCAGGCAATCATCGATGCTGCACGTGAGCTGGGCTCTGTGGAGTACATCATTCTGGAACAGGACGCCACCCAGAAGACCGAAATGGAGAGCATTGAAGTCAGCTTTGGTAACCTGAAAAAGTATAACGGTATTGTGTGATAAAACCACACGAACAGGAAATATGATATTTCCCGGGAACGGCATGGTTTTGGCTGTGCCGTTCCCTTTTTTATCAGGAGGAGGGAAACTATGGCTGTGATTCAAAATGAAATCCCAATTTTGGAATTTGACAGCGATACCACTGCGGTGATTATGCCTGACCATGAAAAGCATGATTTGACGCTTCCCCGGAAAGCCGTTTTTGCATTTTTGGGCGATTATATTGACCGCTGCGCGGAAGCCCATCGTGCACGCCAGGTATCCCGCTTTGTATCGGCTACCAAGATTTACCCCATTTATGTTGTGGAATATCGGGGAGAGGAAATTTGCCTGGTGCAGGCGCCGGTTGGAGCAGCACCGGCAGCGCAGCTGCTGGACTGGCTGATTGGATATGGTGTGCGGGAAATTATCAGCAGCGGCTCCTGCGGCGCGTTGGAAGACTTCCCCGAAAATACTTTTCTAATCCCCTGCAAAGCGCTTCGCGACGAAGGCGCATCCTATCACTATGCCCCGCCTTCCCGGTTTATGGAGGTCAACCCCCATGCGCTGAAAGCCATTGAGAAAACACTGTCTGAACACGGGCTCCGCTATCAGGAGGTTATCACCTGGTCAACAGATGGTTTTTACCGTGAAACCAGAGAAAAGGTATTATACCGCAAAAGCGAGGGTTGTTCGGTGGTAGAGATGGAGTGCTCCGCGCTGGCTGCCTGCGCCGCTTTCCGCGGTGCAGTCTGGGGCGAAATCCTTTTTACCGCCGACACACTGGCCAATGTGGAACAATACGATGAACGCAGCTGGGGCGAGGACTCTTTTGCCTATGCGTTAGAGCTTTCGCTGGATGCTGTCCTGCATTTGTAATGTTTTTTGCTTACAGAAAGTAATATCATAATATAGAAAAGGCTCCGGGCTTCCGGAGCCTTCAGTGTGTCGATAAACCCAGCTGACTGAAAAAGTTGCACAAAACAGTTCGCGTCGGAAGCACTGCAAAATCGCAGAAGCTACCCCGCGGCGCAAAAGTTTTCGTCCACATTTTTCAAAAGGTGGTGGGTGTCC
>DVIY01000075.1 GCA_018710915.1 Candidatus Gallacutalibacter pullistercoris | reverse complement strand
TGCCACAGCCTGCTCAGGCCGCAGGGGCCCCTACTTTCTTCCGAAAAGAAAGTAGGCAAAGATTCGCATAAGGGACCGACTTGGTCCCTTATGAATCCTCCACGAATAAAAAAGCAGGAAGCTTTCTTTGTTCCCTGTAAGCCTGAATCGTGTCCAAGCTACAGAAAAAATTACGCTCAACCGCCGTTTGCACAGAGGAAGCGGGAAACTCAGTGGCGGTCGAAGGCGGCACCGCGCGAACTGGTGACCACGCAGCAAGCGGTGAAAACATTTCGCGCAGTTCCCTATCCTGTGCGCTTTGTGGTATAATAATAAAGAAATCTTTTGATTTGGAGGGTTCCTTTTGCAGGAAATTTATCTCGATAACAGCGCCACCACCCGGGTATGCCCCGAAGCGGCGCAAAAAGCACTCGAAATCATGACCGAATGTTACGGTAACCCCTCTTCGCTGCACACCATGGGGTTCCGGGCAGATCAGGAGCTCAGCGCCGCCCGAAAAGCAGTCGCCGGGGCGCTTTCGGCACTGCCGGAAGAGATTACCTTTACTTCCGGAGGGACAGAAGCCAATAACCTGGCTATTTTTGGCGCAGCATGGGCACGCCGTCAGCATCGGCGCATCGTCACTACCGCCATCGAGCACCCCTCGGTGCTGGCCTGTATGGCGCAGCTGGAAAAAGAGGGCTGGCAGGTCGTCTATTTGCAGCCCGATTCCTTTGGCCGCATTTCTCCGCAGCAGGTAGAAGAGGCAATCACCCCGGATACGGCACTGGTGAGCATGATGGCTGTCAACAACGAGGTGGGGAGCATCCTGCCCATCGAAACATCTGCGCGTGTCATCCGCCGGAATAAAGCCCGCACGCTGCTGCATGTGGACGCGGTACAGGCCTTTGGAAAATTGCCCCTGAAGCCCGGCAAAATTGGCGTAGACCTGATGACCGTCAGCGCCCACAAAATCCACGGGCCAAAGGGCGCAGGCGCGCTGTACATACGCAAAGGCGTGCACATTCCCGCGCGCACACTGGGCGGCGGACAGGAAAAGGACCTGCGTTCCGGCACCGAAGCCATGCCGGCCTGGTGCGCTTTCGGCGCGGCGGTCAAGGCACTGCCGCCCATCCAGCAGGAAGAGGCCGCCATCCGTACCCTGTGGCAGTCCTGCCGCGAAGGCATCAAGGCTATTCCCGGCACGGTGATTCAGAGCCCCGAAGACGGGCTTCCCTATATCCTGAACTTCTCCTGCGGGGGCGTGAAGGCCGAAACCATGCTTCATTTTCTGGAAGAGCGCGGCATTTATGTGTCTTCCGGCTCTGCCTGCGCCAAGGGCAAGGCCAGCCATGTGCTCGAAGCCATGCAGCTGCCCCGTCAGCAGGCGCTTTCCTCCATCCGGGTGAGCTTTTCCCGGGAAAACACCCCCGAAGAGGTCACTGCGCTGATACAAGCTGTGCGCGAAGGCATGGAAACCTTGGTGCGCGCATACACCTGACGCATGTAAAATGATGGTAAACCCATTCTATGACACGTTTTTTTCATAAAATCATGATATACTGTGAAGCCGGGCGGAAGTTTGCCCGGCGTATTCAGAAAGGAAGAAATTTATGCAGGAAACAATCCTCATCAAGCTGGGCGAACTGGTACTCAAAGGGCTGAACCGCAAGATATTCGAGGCACAGCTGCTCAAGAATCTCCGCCGCCGCCTGATGGGTCTGGGCGACTTTGAAGTAAAATCAGCTCAGTCCACGATTTATGTCATTCCCAAAAACGAAGAGGCCGACCTGGACGCGGCCGAAGAAAAGGTGGGCAAGGTGTTCGGCATTGTCTCTTATTCCCGCGCCTGCGTGGCAGAAAAAGACCTCTCCGCCATCCAGAAAGCCGCCGCAGAGTATCTGCGCGACGAACTTCTGGACGCTTCCACCTTTAAGGTAGAGAGCAAGCGTTCCGACAAGAAATTCCCTTATACTTCTCCCGAAATTTCCAGAGAGGTGGGCGCTTATCTGCTCGAGCAGTTCCCGCATCTTTCTGTTGACGTTCATAACCCGGATGTGGAAGTACGGGTTGAGGTACGCGATTTTGGCGCCTATGTGCACGGCAATGCGCGCCCCGGCGCAGGCGGAATCCCGGTGGGCACCGGCGGAAAAGCGGCGATACTCATCAGCGGCGGCATCGATAGCCCGGTGGCTGCGTGGAGCATTGCCAAGCGCGGCGTAGAGCTGACCGCCATTCACTTTGCAAGCCCGCCCTACACCAGCCAGCGCGCCGAAGAAAAGGTCGTGCGCCTGCTGGAGAAGGTGAGCGAGTACAGCGGACGGATGGAGATGGTCACCGTCCCGTTTACGCATATTCAGGAAGAGATTCTTGAGAAATGCCCGGAAGAGCTGTTCACCATTATCATGCGCCGCTTCATGATGCGCACCGCCGAGCGGATTGCCCGGAGAAAGGGCTGTGAAGCTCTGATTACCGGCGAGAGCCTGGGGCAGGTAGCCAGCCAGACCATGCAGGCCATTGCCTGCACCGATGCAGCCGTACAGATGCCGGTATTCCGGCCGCTGATTGGCACCGACAAAGCGGAAATCGTGGCGACTTCGTACAAAATCGGCACATACGATATCTCCATTGAGCCCTATGAGGACTGCTGCACGGTATTCACACCCAAGCATCCGCGCACGCGCCCCATCCTGCATATCGTAGAAGCGGCAGAGTCCGCGCTGGATGTGGAAGGCCTGATTGAGGAATGTATGCAGAATGTATGGTACACCCGCATCGGCTGGCACCGCAAAAAAGAGGAGTAACCGCCTGAAATACTTTCCCGCTGTCCCGGCGAAAACAGGGAGTTGCCCTTTCTTCTGCGGGAAGAAAGGGCGCAAAGAAGCGGAAAAGGGACCGCCTTGGTCCCTTTTCAAACCCCCACGAAGTTCCGGTGCAGGAAGCGGTGCGGAACCACCGCGCTTGTAAATCCCCCTGCGGGGAATTTGTGCGCGGCGGTTCAGTCAGCTCGCTGCAAGCGTAGCCGAAATATTTTCCCGCCACTCCGGCGAGGGCAGTTTTGCAGCATCGCTGTAAGGCTGCTTTTATTTTGCGCAAAATCATGCAGAAAAAACGCGATTCCTATTTTTATCCGCCCAAGCCGCTTGACAATAATCCGAAACCGGACTATAATAATTATTGTCCGATTTCGGATTATTTTACTATGAAATGGGGAAGCGAATTGACACAGGAAGATTTTCGAAAACTTTTAATCGAATACAACAGCCTGTATAAAGAAATGGACCGGATTTACCATTCCCTGGCGCGTTATTATGGCCTTTCAGACTGTGCCTTCTGGCTTCTGTATACCATCCGTGAATCTGACAGCGTTTATACACAGAGCAAGCTGTGCGAAATGCTCTCTTTGAGCAAACAGACCGTCAATTCCGCACTGAAAACGCTGGAGGCGGCCGGATATATTGAAGTAAAGGCCAGCGGTGCAAACCGGAAAAACAAGCAAATCTGGCTGACGGAAGAAGGGCTGCGCTTTGTTACAGAAACAATCGACGATATCTTCCTGATGGAACAAAAAACCTTTGAGCATTTTAGCGCGGAAGACCGTGCGCTGTTCCTCTCACTTAACCGCCAATATGTGAGCAGCCTGCATGAAGAAGCAAGTAAAATCCTCACCGGGCAGCTTGCTTCCCCAAAATCACCGAGCACTTGATGAAATTACAGGAGGAATTTTCATGAGAATCCAGCTGTCGGAACACTTTACATACCCGAAACTGTTCCGATTTGTCCTGCCATCGGTCATTATGATGATTTTCACTTCGATTTATGGCGTAGTGGACGGCCTTTTTGTCTCCAATTTCGTGGGGAAAACGCCTTTTGCCGCTGTAAACCTGATTATGCCGCTGTTGATGGGGCTGGGGACCATTGGATTTATGATTGGTACAGGCGGCAGCGCACTGGTGGCCAAAACGCTGGGAGAAAAAGACCACCAGCGTGCAAACCAGTATTTTTCCATGCTCATCCGGGTCACAGTGATTGCCGGAATCGTTTTGACGGTTTTGGGCCTTGTCACCATCCGGCCGGTTGCCGCTGCTTTTGGCGCTACAGGACAGATGCTGGAAAACTGTGTGATTTACGGAAGTATCCTGCTGGCATTTCAGGTTCCCTTTATGCTCCAAATCTTTTTTCAAAGCTTTTTTGTCACTGCTGAAAAACCCCGGCTTGGGCTGTGGATGACGGTTGGCGCAGGGGTTACCAATATGGTTTTGGACGCCCTGTTTGTCGCTGCATTTCAATGGGGCATTGCCGGAGCTGCTGTCGCCACCGGTTTGAGCCAGATGGTGGGCGGCGTTCTTCCGCTCCTCTATTTTGCCCGGAAAAATACCAGCCTGCTCCGCCTGACAAAATCCCGCATTGAATTTCGTGCCTTGCTGCGGGTATGTGCAAACGGTTCTTCCGAGCTGATGACCAACCTTTCCTCTTCTGTAGTAAACATGCTGTATAATTTGCAACTAATAAAACTCGCAGGAGAAGATGGTGTGGCCGCTTATGGGGTGTTGATGTACGTCAACTTTATTTTCATTGCGATTTTTATCGGCTATGCGATTGGAAGCGCCCCCATCGTCGGCTACCAGTATGGAGCGGCAAACCACCCGGAGCTGAAAAACATGTTCCGCAAAAGCCTGATGATTACGGCGGTATCCGGTGCAGTGCTCACGCTGCTGGCAGAACTGCTGGCCGCACCTTTGGCGCAGGTCTTTGTGGGATATGATGCCGCGCTGTATGAAATGACCCGCCACGGGTTTCAGCTGTTTGCCCTCTCTTTCCTGTTCTGCGGGTTCAATATTTTCAGCTCTGCCTTTTTCACGGCGCTCAACAATGGTGCAGTCTCGGCTGCCATTGCCTTTTCGCGGACGCTGGTGTTTCAGATCCTTTCGATTCTGGTCTTGCCCCTGTTGCTGGGAATCGACGGCATCTGGCTGGCAATTGTCATGGCAGAGCTGCTCGCGCTGGCCGTTACCCTCTTTTTCTTCCTCTTCAAAAAGAAGCAGTACCAGTACCTGTAAGGGTACGATGCCCAAATTTTCCATCATTTCCATATGCAGATTGACGCTTGCCTTTTTGCTGCCTTTGCAGTATCCTATACTCAAAATTGCCTGAAACGCAGGCAGCAAAGGAAGGCAGGTAGTAAAAAGGATGAAAAGCGCAGTTTTTTATGGCAGGCACGACCTGCGGATGGAAGAAAGCCCCATGCCCACCCTTCGCCCGGAAGAGGTTCTGATTCAGGTGAAAGCCTGTGGTGTATGCGGTACCGACGTGCATATTTTTGAAGGCGACCCCGGCGCGGCCGAGGTGACGCCCCCCACCATTCTGGGGCACGAATTTTCTGGAATCATTGTAAAAACCGGCGAACATGTTACACGGTTCCAGCCGGGCGACCGTGTGTGTGTAGACCCGAACCAATACTGCGGCCTTTGTGATGCCTGCCGAAATGCTCTTGCCCACTACTGTGACCATATGACAGGTTACGGCACCACAGTGAACGGTGGTTTTGCGGAATACTGCGCCGTACCGGAAAGCCAGGTATACCGCCTTGGCGAGCACACCAGCTTTGAGCAGGGCGCTATGACCGAACCGGCGGCCTGCTGTCTGCACGGCATTGACATGTGCGAAATCCGCCCCGGTTCACAGGTACTGGTGATTGGCGGCGGGATGATCGGCCTGCTGATGGTACAGCTGGCACGGCTTTCGGGCGCTGCAAAAATCGCGCTGCTGGAGCCGGTGGAGAGCAAGCGCCAGACCGCCCTGAAATTGGGCGCAGACGTATGCATTGACCCCCTGACCGAAGACCCTGCCGAGCAGCTGCGGGCGCATGGCCTGGACTGGATTCAGACTGTGATTGAATGTGCCGGTTTGCCGTCCACTGCTGCGCAGGCGGTTGAACTTGCGGGGAACAGAGCCACGGTGATGCTGTTCGGCCTGACCAAGCCGGACGACACCATTGCACTGCGGCCGTTCCAGATTTTCCAGAAGGAGCTGACCATCCGGGCGTCTTACATCAACCCGTACACGCAAAAACGGGCGCTTGACCTGATTGACTCCGGGCGGCTGGACGTTACCAGCATGATACACCGCGTATGCGGCCTTGCGGAACTGCCTGAAATTTTATCCAACCCCGCCCTGCGCGCAAAGGGAAAGTTCATCATTTCCCCTGAGCTGTAAACGACAAAAAGCATCGCATCCAGAAAAATGGATTGCGATGCTTTTTTAATTACCTGTAGGGACTTCGAAAATCGGCAGCGAGCCAACTGAGCCGCCGCACACAAATTCCCGCAGGGGCGGCGGAAAACGTTACGTGCGGTTGGCAACCGCTCTGCACTTCATTCCCCTTGTGGGAACAGGCTTTCAACCGTCCTGTCACACCCAGCAGGGGAATAGGTAAAACGGTCCATATGGCGCTCGGTGAAAAAGTATGTCGGCGGGTCGGGGCGGTAGTCGTATTCAAAGGTTTCAATGATAATCAGTTTAATTTTCATCCGGCTGGGTACAATGCTTTTAATGAATACGCTGGCCTGCTGCCCGGGGCTTACCCCGTCTTTGGGCTCTGCCAGCCCCGCCAGATTGGGCGCCAGCTCTACAAAAATCCCATACGGCTCTACGCTTCGCACGATTCCCGCAACCGTTTCGCCGGGGGCAAAGGCGGCCGCGTTTTCCTCCCAGGTGCCCAAAAGCTCTTTGTGTGAAAGCGTGATGCGCCGGTTCTCGGTTGATTTTACCACCGCGCGGATATCCATCCCCACGGTAAAGCGCTCACGCGGGTGGTCAATGCGCGAAACGGAGATGGAGTCAATGGGCAAAAGCGAAGCCACGCCGCAGCCGATGTCAGCAAATGCGCCGAAGGATTCCAGATGGGTGATGCGCGCATCTACCACGTCGCCCGGCCGCAGGTGAGAGATAAATTCCTCCATACACCGTTCCTGCGCTTTTCGCCGGGAGAGCAGGGCGATGGGGGTTCCGTTTTCGTCGCGCGTGATTTCGGTTACCACAAAGCATACCGGGCGGTTGACGCGCGAAATCATGGCGATATCCCGTACAGTCCCTTCCCGGATGCCGATGGCTCCTTCCTCCCGCGGGATAATGCCGCGTATCCCGTGCAAATCTACAATCAGATTGTGCGCGCTGTCGCAGATCAGGGCCCGTGCCTCCAGAATCCTGCCTTCCCGGCAGGCATCGAGAAGGGCGCCGGGGGTCAGTATGGCGTTTTTGTTTTCCTGTGTATCGATGAGCCAGCCTTCGGGAACATAATTCATATTGTATGCATTCCTTTCTGATAACGTTTGCAGCCGGAACAGGCGCGCTGCGCTTTGCCTCCCTGCTTTTCAAACATATGCGCACGTTCTCAGAAAGATGATGCCTGCGTAGAAAAAGGGCTTGCATCTGCACGGCATTTCCTCTAGAATAAAGATACTGTCCTAAAATTGCTGTTTCACATTTTGTATGGAAAGGATGTTACCATGATGAAAAAAAGATATGCCGCAATGGCATTGGCTGCGGCCTGCCTGCTCACGGCTTTTTCCGGGTGTGATTCTCAGCCCAAGGAAAACCCCGCGGTCATAACTACAGCGCTTTCTTCCGGCACAGGAGAAAGCACCGGCAAAGAAACCGTCAATATGGACCAGTTCCCGGAAGGAACGGACGAGGGAACCGAAATCGGCTATCAGCTGGAGCTGCCCGAAGAGGGGGAAGAGATTGCGGTGATGACCACCAGTATGGGCGAAATCCGCATCCGCCTTTTTCCCGAAGCAGCGCCCAAAACCGTGTATAACTTCAAAAAGCTGGCGCAGCAGGGATATTATGACGGCCTGACCTTCCACCGCGTGATTGAAGATTTCATGATTCAGGGCGGTGACCCCGAAGGCACCGGCGCCGGCGGCGAGAGTATCTGGGGCGAGGATTTTGAAGATGAATTCAGCAAAAACCTGCTGAACCTGCGCGGTTCGCTGGCAATGGCCAATTCCGGCAGCAACACCAACGGCAGCCAGTTCTTCATCAACCA
>DVIY01000074.1 GCA_018710915.1 Candidatus Gallacutalibacter pullistercoris | reverse complement strand
TCACAACAGACGAATTTGCCGGTGGGAACTATGAGGGAATCAAGACAATGCACATAGCGGATTTCCTGCTCAGTGCGGAGTATTGACATCGAACACCAGATGAAACTCAATGAAAATCTACTGTCTGCCGGAAAAAGTCCCTTGAAAAAGTTGTGACTTTGGAAGAAAAGTCCCTTGAAAAAATTGATATTGCCATACAGAAAGCAGTCCTGCGGGGCTGCTTTTTCTGTTTTCAAATGATTGTGAAAAGCAAAAAGTGACCGGCCGCCCGGTTCCAGAAAGGAGAAAGGATGATAGCAGCGAACACTTCCTATAAGCAAAATGGTGTGCCGGTGTCGATTCCGAGCGGTTCGTATGGCATTGCCCATTTGACGGTTCACCAATATGAATACCCCAAAGGACATCCCTGCCATAACTGCCCTTACACTCTGCGCACCTCTGTCCCGTCCTGTATGTTCCCTGAACGAAGGGATGGCGGCTGTCTATGGTACGATCTGAAAAAACAGCGGCGCCCTCCGCTGCCTGCGGTTTACCCCAAAAATCAGGCGGCGGCAGAGCGCATTTTTGCTTTCGTTGAAGTTCTCAAAGATGTAATGAAGCGAAAAGGTTATCAGGAAAGGAGGAAACCGATTGCGAAGTAAAACCGATTTTTACAGGCTGTTCTTTGAACAGCTTGCCCGGCGCGGCTTTGATGTGAAGCGGTCCCAATCTTCCGATTACATCGCTGATATTTATTTCAAGAACCAGCTTGTGGCCTATTTCTCCAAAGCCGATACGGTGATCCAGAATCCCTTTGTCACAGTCAAGGACAAACTCATTCGCCTTATCAACGATACGGCCCAGGACACAGCGAACAAAGCGGGTATCTGCCGCGACTGTCCTTATACTGACGCCAATGAGAAACTTCCCAATGGCTCTTATAAGCTGGCAGAATACAATGGCGTGACTCTCGCCTGCAAGGAACATCATCTGTTTGGCTATGTGTTCTCCACCTACCGCACCGCCCCGGATTCCGGCGAAATGATGGCCCGCCAGATTTTTTACAACAAGGAATTTGCAGGACAGGATTTCGCCAAACGGAGCGGTTTGGTGGATGAACGTGCGCTGTTCACCGAAGAAGAACTCCGGGTCCTTCATGCGGGCTTGGTTAAGATGAGCATACTCGATCAGGATGTTTCCAACGAGGCCCGTGAATCTGTGGAACGGATTCTTGACAAAATCGAGGACATTATCCCGGAGCTGCGGGAGCAGGAAATGGAGTTTGACTTTGATATGGAGTTCGGCCAGCAGGAAGAAATGGAGATTGGAGGATAGCAAGAATGAGCAGCAAGAGAAATCAGACCATCGCTATCGCCCGTTTCCTGATGTATAAATACGGGCTGAACCAGCAGCTTGAGGGCATGACGGACGAAGAATACCTGGCGCATCCCATTGGTTTGGATGTGGGGCAATATGTAGCCGACCTGATGAAATACTGCCCGGAGCATATCGTCGATCAGGTCATGGAACATCAGGATGCTCTTTTGCGGCGCCTTGGTACGGATTACCTCACCGTCATAGCCTATATGCCTTATGAGGAAGATGGAGGGACAAAGTATGCGTGATGGACGTCCGAATCCTGATATTTGGGGAAATATCATCACCTGCGGGGAGATCGCCGTGGGCATTTACGAGATCGTCGGCACAAAGAAGCGCGGGCTGGAAGTGCCGAAGGCCCTTGCCGAAGAAATCCTGCCGGAATCTGTGATGGAACAGGCTGCACAGGACGGTGAGAACCTTTGTTTTACCGACCCGGTTTCCAACGCCATCGTTGCAGACGCCCTGCTGGAACAGGAACTTGTTACTGATCCGCAGGCAGCGGCCCGTCTGGACGCAATCCGGCAGCTTGATGATGTGGCCTATGATACGGCCTTTGAACCGCCTGTTTCAGACTATGAGCTGGACGGGCTGGACTTGGAAAGATAGGAGTTTACAATGAAAATCCTGGATTTCGACCTGGAAGGAAGTCACTTCATCATCGAAGCAGACATTTCGCCGCGCCAAGAGGCGGATGATGATATGGAGTGTCAATGGCTCCGGTACGACTTTGATAACACGCAGGTTTATAAGGAAACGGACGGCGCTGTTTCGCCGTTCCAAATTACAGCCGTTGCCTGGGCTGGCTATCAACTGACTGCCGATCATGCGTTGAAAGATGTGATCGGACGCATTTCCCGCAATGAAACCGGCAAGCTGACCGTTCATTATGTTTGTCCAGAGCTTCAAGAGTTTTTCGATGAACTCAAAAAATATCCGGCTATCAGCGGGGAACGAACGATTCCGTACTTCATTTTTCACGGCGGCGATATTGCAAAACTGGCGTATGCGACCAATGAGTTTCTGTATTACGAGGACAGTAACTATATGCCGCTGATGTTCCGTACCGTTGACGGAACTCTTGTTTCCGACAATGAATTTGCCGATATGGGGCTGTATGAATCCGAAGAAAATGTTGAGAACGGCACAGAACACATTTTGCCGTTCACAGATTACGGTTCCGATGTGGAAAGCGCCTGTGATTTAGAGGACGAGGAAGATCTGGAAATTTGAAACTCAGAGGTTTGCGGGCTATGTTCCGTGGCCGGTGGGCAGTTTTCATCGACTTTTGCACCGTCCATCTGTTGGGTGGATGGGCTTAATTTGGAAAGGTAGGTGTTATTTTGAGGCTGGTCTATATTTCTTCCCCTCTGCGGGGAGATATGGAAAAGAACAAGGAAAAGGCAAAGGACTACTGTGCTTATGCGGCATCCTGCGGCGTGATTCCCTTGGCGCCGCACACGATTTTCACGCAATATCTGAATGACGCAGTGCCGGAGCAGCGGGAACAGGGCTTACGAATGGGTCACGAACTGCTGGAGCGCTGCGATGAACTCTGGGTAATGGGCGACACCATCTCTCAGGGAATGAAGGACGAAATTGGCCTGGCTACTTTTCTGCAACTCCCGATTCTCTATGTATCCGATGATATGGTGAAGAATCAGAAAATGATCCGCCAGTCGGATCGCCCTCTGGACATCAATGACTGCATCCCCGATAGTAGCCAGTACAACTACGAAAATCAATTTCTGGTTCTCAAACCTGGGGTGAGCAGCAAGGGCAAGGACATGACTGCCGACGACTCCATCTGGTATGCCCGTAACGGTTTTGGATGTATTTATGGAGCCAGAGGTCAGGCCGTGTATGCAGAAAGCCTGTTGACCGGCAAATACATTCATTGGGAACGACATGACTTCTGTGGCATCGTCAAGCCGGAAAGTTTGAAAGAATGGCTTCTGGATAAGCCGGTCAGGAATGAGGCTGCCGAAGAACTCACCAAGTTTGTCACCCCTGAACTTATCAGCGCAGCCAAGCAAAACCATACTGCTTGCGGCTATCCTTTTCTAATCGGGTATGCCCCTGCGGAGGGCGGTCTGCATGAAGCGTTCTGCCTGGACCCCGATCCGGTCAATCTTGCATCTTTTATTGTGAAGATGGGGAAAGAGCGCGGCGACCTGATGATTTGTACTCCGTTGGATACCCCGTTTTTGAACACCTTCGGGACATTCATTGACCGCTGCGAGGATCAGGACTTTTTGCAAAAGCATCTATTGCCGGTCCTGATTCCCATGCAGATGGGCGAAACGGAGCCGCAGGCAATCAAGCTGACCGAGGATCAAGACAATGAAGCGTTTCTGGATGATTTTGCTGTTGAGGATGATATGGAATTATGAAAACAAAGCCTAAATTGATGGTTTGTGCGCTGATCTTCGTTTCCGGCGCGATTCTCAACCTGTTTTTCTCAACAGCGGTTCACGGTCTGCTGACAAGAGAGATCACCCGGCTTTCACTTCTCCCCATCGGGGACTGCCTTGCCAGCCTATTTTCCAACCGCCAGCACATGATGTTGTATCTGTGTCTGCAAGGGTTTGTAAGTGTGTTGGCGGTTATGTTCTTCCTGACCAACATGAGGCCGTATGAATCAGACCTGGACACGATCACCCCGGAAATTCAGACACCCAGAGCCGTGGGCCAATACCAGCATGGTTCAGCCCGGTGGATGACCGATTCCGAGAAAGACAAAGCATTTGACAGCTATATTCTTGACCCGCACAACCCAACGATCCGGCAGCTCTTAGATACCGGATACGATGGTTTGGATTTTCTCAAAGAAAAATAAGGAGGCGATAAATTGAAGTTGAACCTTCACCCCAAAGGTATTCCCAAGCAGGAACCTTTGGGAGCGGATACTCCGCTGAAAAAAGGCGGCGTGGTGGTAGGTATGCGAAAGGAGGGCGATAAAGAAAAAATCTATTTTGTCGGTGATGACTGCCACCTGCTCTGCGTTGGCGCCACTCGTTCCGGTAAATCAAGATGTCTGGTTCTGGAAAGTATCTGTCTTTTGGGACTCGCCGGAGAATCCATCTTCTGCTCCGACCCCAAAGCCGAATTGTTCCACTACACCGCTGATTTCCTGAAAAAGTTGGATTATGAGGTTTTGGTGCTGGACTTCAAGAACCCCGAAAAGAGTATGCGCTACAATCTGCTCCAGCCCATCATTGACGCCATCAGTGAGGGAGACACCGACCGTGCAGAAATGCTGGCCTGGGACTTGACGAACAATCTGGTTGGTAAGCCGGAGGGCGAAAAGATTTGGACGAACGGTGAATGTTCCATCATAGCGGCTGCCATTCTTTGCGTGGTATGCGACAACCAAAAACGACCGGAATTTCAGAACATGACCAATGTGTATTGGTTCATTTCGGAAATGTGCCGTACCATCGGAAATAAGATGCCGCTGTTGGAGTATGTCAAGAAGCTCTCTCCATCCCACCCGGCACGGGCGCTTCTGTCCATTTCCGATGTGGCGCCGTCCCGTACCAGAGGCAGCTTCTACACCTCTGCCCTGACCACCTTGCGGCTGTTCACCTCGAAGTCCATCTACGCTATCACCCATACCAGCGATTTTACCCTTGCAGATATGGGCAGTAAAAAGCAGGCGTTGTTTGTAATCCTGCCCGACGAGAAAACCACCTTTTATCCCATTGCTTCTCTCATTGTGTCGCAGCAATACGAACTTTTGGCAGAGGCGGCAGACCGGCGCGGCGGGCGTCTGGAACGCCGTGTCAACTTCATCCTTGACGAGTATGGCAACTTTACTCCCATCAGCGATATGACCAACAAACTGACCGTGGCGGCTGGCCGTGGGATGCGATATGCGCTGTTTGTGCAGGGCTTTGACCAACTGAAAGAAAAGTACAGCGACAATATCGCCAACACGATCAAGGGCAACTGTCAGGTTTGGGCGTACCTGCAAAGCGATGACCCGGAAACGCTACGGGAGATGTCCGATAAACTCGGCAGCTATACAACATCCAGTTACCAGCTTTCGGCCAGCAACGGAAAATACACAACCCCGTCTAACTCCCAGAGCGTCAGCCTGACCGAGAGAAAGTTGCTCAATACGGATGAGGTCCGGCGCGTCAAGCGTCCCCATCAAATCATCACCAGCCGCGACCACCCCGCTATGATGTATGCGCCCGACCTTTCTCAGTGGATGTTCAACAAGATGTTGGGGTTGGGAGATATGGAGCATAACCGCAGGCTGCGGGA
>DVIY01000073.1 GCA_018710915.1 Candidatus Gallacutalibacter pullistercoris | reverse complement strand
GGCAACACCGCATAAATGCCAAAAACCGCATTATACAGTGGGTGCCAAATAAAAACTGTGAATAACCTCTGAATTATTGTCCGCAAAGGCGCACTGACTCAAGCCGCCAGACAGGGTCTGTCAGCCAGAATCAGATTTGCCAGTGCAAACATGATATTGAATTTGGCTTGTTGCTTTTCAAGCCCTCGGTATCGTGTTTTTCGAAAACGCAGCTGCTTTTTAACGACACCGAATACATGCTCTACTTTTGCTCGGACTGAGGATTTCGCCTGTTCCGCTTTCTTTGCTGCGTACTGCCCGCTTTTGCTCAGTTTCTTCATCTGAGAAGGACGACGATTGATCTTGTACTTGATTTTCCGGCCTGCTTTATTTCGGACTATGGCATCTTCGCGCTTACCTGCGCCGAGATAACCGCTGTCTCCATAGACCGCTTCTTCCTCTCCCGTCAACAATTTCGGCACTTCCGCAACGTCGTGGACATTTGCCGGCGTGGCTTCCACTGTGTGAACCAGTCCGCTGTCCTTATCCACGCCGATATGTGCCTTATATCCAAAGTGCCAAGTGTTGCCCTTCTTGACTTGGTGGGCATCCGGATCTCGTTTCTTCTCCTTATTCTTGGTAGAAGAGGGGGCAGAAATTATGGTGGAATCTACAATGGTGCCTTTTTTCAGAATAAGACCGCGTTCCATGAGCGCTGCTACCACCTGAGCGAACAGCTTTTCTTGCAGTCCGTTCTTGATCAGCAAGTTCCGGAACCGGCCAAGGGTATCCCCGTCCGGAATCTGGTTGCTGGAATCCACGCCGCAAAACTCCGAAAATGCCCGACTGTCGATTGCCTCTGCCACCGTAGCCTCGTCACTCAGGTCGTAGAGGTTTTGCAGCAGATACAGCCGCAGCATGGTCTCCAGCGGATAGGGTTTGTTGCCGCGCTCCCCTTTATAATAGCACGGCTGTATCATGGCAAGCCATTCCTTCCACGGGACGATCCGTTCAATCTGACTGAGAAATTCTTTTTTCTTTGTCCGCACCTGCGCCAGCTCGTCGCTGAATGCGGAAATCGTCATTTGTTTATCCATGACTTTATTATATCACACTCGGCGGTATTTGGCACTTTTTTCTGTGCGGTATTGCCTTAGATTAAGCTTGTAATAGTGTGATGGCGCGCCTTCGGAGATAGTTCTTTTCTTCGCCTGTGTCAGGTCGCTGCAGGGAACTGCCGTGGCAAAGATTCTATCTTTTTCTGGGGCAAGGTCAGTTTCACGCAAATAGGCCTATGATCTTTACAGAACTTCTGCTTGTCAATAGTGATGCAAACCTCGCCGAATATCTGGAACTGGAGGACAAGTTGGAACCGATTCCCGACACCTTTTCAATTCTCTCTATGAAAAGTTGAAAATGTACTACGTCACCGGCAGCATACCGGAATCCTTCCTGATATGGACTAAGGTGCGGGATGCGGTTACCATGCAGGAAG
Organism: Candidatus Gallacutalibacter pullistercoris; assembly: GCA_018710915.1. GTDB lineage: Bacteria > Bacillota > Clostridia > Oscillospirales > Acutalibacteraceae > Heritagella_A > Heritagella_A pullistercoris. The sequence goes on along the minus strand of DVIY01000073.1, from coordinate 19,276 downwards.
CCCGGTCCGGGATCATCGGTGCTTATGAGTGACGCTTTGCCAAGCATCCCAACATCAGCGAGTTTCCAAAAACTCCGATGATCCGAATGTCCATCTCATCTAGCGAAGGAAAACTAGGAATTTTCCTACAAGGGCACTAGGGAAGGCGCAAGAGCCAGAGAATATGAGGATACCTTGCAGTGGCTGTATGGTGCATAAGATTTACTGCGGCGCGTTCCCGGCCTGCCAATGGCCGTCTACGACAACCTTTCTGCTTTCTATCCGGTAGATTGTTGGCTTTCTCTGCAGGCTGGTACCAGTTGGCTCCAGCACTCTTTGGAGAAGGCTACAGCTTGGCCACCGAGTTCAATGGCGCATTGACCGAAAATCCTACCTTGCATGTGCTGATTCTGCTGCTTGAAGTTGTTCCTCAGGTTTTGACACCAGGCAAATCCGCCTTATGAAGTGGACTCCTCATTCGGCGCGAAAATAACATCTTCCTTGTAGAGGTCAAATCCGAAGTAGTTCCCTGCAAAAGCCTTACAAAAATCAAGAAGTTATTCCAGGAACAGATGAAACTCCGCGTGCGGTTTTCTCTGGAAAACTTGAGGTTAGACATTGCCGTGCTGAACATCCCGCTGTTCATGGCTGACCCGGCAGGTCAGCCGGTCGGGCTGCAGATGGAAAATCAGGGATGTCTTCCTGCTTTTCACTCTCATCCTGTTAAAAAGCCGAAATGACTCATATGGAAATTCGATTGTTTGCGGTTGCTTACAGACTTTGGAGAGTGACGGTAGCAAAGTATAAGCCGGCAGAGCTTTAACGAGTTTTGCCATGATGTATCAAAGGTTTCCCTTTCCATATTTAAAAGCTCATTCTATTCTTAGCCAACCATACGTATCCGCATTGACGGTTTCCATTGTTTACCCTACATTCTCGTCAGTCTACTTTTCAAGCTGTCTCCAGACGATCCCACTTTAAAGAAAACGCTTTCCTATTCTTTCGTTGACACAGCCGGCGCAATTTGCCATAATACAGTCAAAAGCGGCCGCCAGTTATGAAAAGTTGATGTGTCAGGAGGGATCGTATGATGAAAAAGTGCCTTTGTTTGTTGCTTTGCCTGACGATGCTGTGTCTCAGCGCGGGCGCGGCTCTGGCCGAAACCGTCGCGCTCAAGGTGTGGGGCAGCCAGGAGGATCAGGAGCTGCTGGCCGAGCTGTGCGAGGCCTTCGCCGCGGAGCACCCCGAAACCACATATGAATTTACCTTTGGCGTCGTAGGAGAGGCAGACGCCAAGGCGCGCTACCTGGAGGACCCCGCAGCGGCAGCCGACGTCTTTTCCTACCCCGACGACCAGATCATCGACCTGGTCAACGCCGATGCACTCTATGAGGTCACCCGCAACCACGATGAAATCGTGGCCGCCAACTCCGTGGGCTCCGTCAACGCGGCGTCGGTGGGCGGCGTGCTCTACGGCTACCCCATGACCGCCGACAACGGCTACTTCCTCTATTACGACACCTCGGTCATCTCCGATGAGGACGCCAAATCCTTTGACACGCTGCTGGCCGCCGCCGAGAAGGCCGGCAAGAAGGTCCAGATCGACATTTCCAACGGCTGGTACCTAGCGGGTTTCTTCCTGGGCAACGGCTGTACGCTTACCCTGGACGAGAACGGCAACCAGATCTGCGACTTCAACAGCGAGAAGGGCCTGAAGGCCGCCGAAGCCGTCCGCGCCATCTGCAACCATCCCGCCTACACCAGCGGCGACGATACCGTGTTGCAGGGCGGCATGGGTGATGCCATCTGCGCCGGCATCAGCGGCACATGGGTGGCCGCGGCACTCAAGGAAAGGCTGGGCGACAACTACGCCGCCGCCAAGCTGCCCACCTTCACCGTGGACGGCGAGCAGGTCCAGATGGGCTCGTTCCTGGGTTGCAAGATCCTGGGCGTCAACACCCAGACCCAGCACCCCGTGGAGGCCATGGAGCTGGCCGAATATCTGACCAGCGAAGAAGCACAGATTCGCCGCTATGAGGTCCGGGGCTATGGCCCCTCCAACCTGAAGGCCGCCGCATCCGAGGCGGTTTCCGCCGACGTGGCGCTCTCCGCGCTGGCTGCGCAGAGCGAATTCGGCGTGAGCCAGCATGTGCTGGGCGCCTTCTGGACGCCCGCCGAGGCCTTCGGTGCGGAGCTGGAGGCCCATAGTGAAGCCGACCTGCAAACGCTGCTGGACCAGTTCGTCAGCCAGGTCACGGCGCAGTAACGGACCGGAAGGGCTGCTCCGCAGGCGGGGCAGTCCTTTAAATTTGGAGGTTAGGAGGAAGAGGCATGAGGCAAAAGGGCGAACGAACCGCCGGCATTCTCCGGCACGGAAACGGCTGGACACGCCTATCCGCGCTGGTGATGGGCGCGGGTTGCCTGCGCTATGGGCAAATCGTCAAGGGGCTGTTGTACCTGGGCTTTGAGGCGCTGTACTTTGCGTTTTTCTTCGGCTTCAGCTGGCCCTACCTCAGCCGCTTTCCCACGCTGGGCACCTCGGCGCAAAGCCGCGTCTGGGACGAGGCGGCGCAGATCTACCGCCGCGTGCCCGGGGATAACTCCATGCTGATCCTGCTCTTCAGCGTGGTTGCCCTCGCCTCCCTTGCGCTGCTGGCTGCCGTATGGCGGCTGAACCTGAAAAGTGCCTGGCGGCTGGAGCAGAAGGCGGCACGGCACGAGCCCATCCCCCGCTTCCGCGAGGAGGTGGGCACCCTTATGGACGAGCGCTTTCATGTGACGCTCCTGTCCATGCCCATGCTCACGCTGGTGCTCTTCACCGCGCTGCCCATCGCCTTCATGATCCTCATCGCCTTTACCAACTTCGACTCCACTCACCAGCCGCCGGGCCAGCTTTTCACCTGGACGGGCCTGACCAACGTGACCGACGTGTTCCTGGGCAATGAGGTCAAGACCCGCACCTTCTTCGGGATTCTGGGCTGGACGCTGGTGTGGGCGGTGCTCGCCACCTTCACCAACTACATTCTGGGGATGCTCCTGGCGGTGATCATCAACCACCGGGTGGTCAGGCTCAAAAAGCTGTGGCGTACCTGCTTTGTCATCGCCATCGCGGTGCCGCAGTTCGTCAGCCTCCTGCTGATCTCGCGCTCGCTGGAGCCGCAGGGCGCCGTCAACGTGGCGCTGATGGCGCTGGGCTGGATCGACGACCCGCTCCCCTTCCTGACCGACCCTACACTGGCGCGCGTGGTCGTGGTCGTGGTGAACATGTGGATCGGTATTCCCTACACCATGCTCACCTTCAGCGGCGTTTTGCTCAACATTCCCTCCGACCTCTACGAAAGCGCACAAATGGACGGGGCCGGGCCCGTGCGTCAGTTTCTGTCCATCACGCTGCCTTACATGGTCTTTATCACCGCGCCTGCGACCATCACCACCTTCGTCACCAACATCAACAACTTCAACGTCATCTACCTCCTCACCGCCGGCGGCCCCTTCTCCCTGGACTACTACCAGGCGGGCAAGACCGACCTGCTGGTCACCTGGCTCTACAAACTGACCGTGGACCAGCACGATTACGCGCTGGCCTCCACCATCGGCATCTTCATCTTCATGATCGTCTCCTCCTGTTCCCTCGCCGTCTATAACCACACCGGCGCCATCCGAAGGGAGGATCAGTTTCAATGAGCAACCCTCGCAGCATGAAAAGGTACAACATGCGCCTGTCGGTCATTCTTCATACACTGCTGGCCGTGCTGTCTTTGCTTTGGCTTTTGCCGGTGGCCTGGCTGCTGCTCTCCTCCTTCCGCGCCGAGCCGGGGGCCTACACCTCCTACCTGCTGCCCAAAAGCTACACGCTGAACAACTACGTGCGTCTCTTTACCGATACCGCGCTGTTCAACTTCCCCCGCTGGTTTTTGAATACCCTGTTCGTGGCCTGCTGCTCCTGCCTGATTACCACGGTGCTCAGCCTCATGGTGGCGTATGTATACTCGCGCCTGCGCTTTCCCTCGCGCAGGAAGCTGATGAACGTGTCGCTGGTGCTGGGCATGTTCCCCGGCTTCATGAGCATGATCGCCATCTACCACTTTCTCAAGGCCATCGGGCTGGACCAGACGCTGCTTGCGCTGATTCTGGTCTACTCCGGCGGCGCGGCCATGAACTACTACATCGCCAAGGGCTTTTTTGACACCATCCCCAAATCGCTGGACGAGGCGGCCATTCTAGACGGCGCCACCCGCAGCGTGGTGTTCTGGAAGATCATTCTGCCCAACAGCAAGCCCATCGTGGCCAATCTCGCCATCAATGCCTTCATCGCCCCGTGGGTGGACTTTATCTTCGTGTCGGTCATCATGAAGGACAACTATAACAACTACACCGTGGCCAAGGGACTCTACACCATGGTCGACAAGGCCAATATCTACCGCTACTACACGGTTTTCTGCGCAGGGGCGGTGGTGGTGGCCGTGCCCATCGTGCTTCTGTTTATCAGGCTGCAAAAATACTACGTCGCCGGAGTGGCCGCCGGTTCGGTGAAGGGATGAGTGCATGAATTACGCCGCGATATTTCACAGGCCATCCAGCGAGTACGCCTTCGCGCTGGACGATACGCACTATGTCTTCCGCCTTCGAGCCCAGGCGGGGGACCTGACCGCCTGCGCCCTGTGGTATGCCGACCGGGCCGCGATGGGGCCGCTGTACTACCGGCGCGCGCCCATGGAAAAGCGCTACTCGGACATGCTGACAGACTGGTTTGAGCTCCGCCTAAACACGGAGTTCAACCGCATCGCCTACTATTTTGAGCTGTGCGACGGCGCACGGACCGTCTACTACATCGGCGGCCTGTTTCAGGACACACCGCAGGCGGAGCGCTCGGACGGCTTTCAATTTGCCTACAACCACCGCGCCGACCGCCTGACGGTGCCCAATTGGGCCGCGGACGCAGTGGTCTACAACATCTTTCCCGACAGCTTTGCCAGCCGTGCGGGCTTTTTGGCGGGGCGGCCCCGAAGTGCCTCCCTTGGCGGCGAAACCTGCCGCTCCCTGCTGGGCGGAACGCTCACCGGCATCCGCGAAAACCTGGATGCCATCCAGAGCCTGGGCTGCAATTGCCTCTACCTCAACCCCATCTTTGCCGCCGGCTGCTACCACAAGTATGATTCGCTGGACTACTTCCGCGTGGACCCCTGCTTCGGCACCAACGAGGACCTGAAGGAGCTGGTGCAGGCCGCGCACGCCCGCGGCCTGCGCGTGATTCTGGACGGCGTGTTCAACCATGTGAGCAGCTGCCACCCCTTTTTTCAGGACGTGCTGGCCCACGGCAGGCAATCGCGCTACCACCGCTGGTTCTATGACCTGCCCGAGCGTCCCCGGCTTCCGGAGAAGGGCGAAATGCCGCAATACGCCTGCTTTTCCTATGTGGCGAGCATGCCCAAGACGGACCTGTCCTGCCCGGAGGCGTGCGCCTACTTCTGCGATGTGGGCCGCTACTGGATCGAAAACTTTGATATCGACGGCTGGCGGCTGGACGTAGCCAACGAGATCAACGACGGCTTTCTGCGTGCCTTCCGCGCCGCGGTCAAGGCTGCAAAGCCCGACGCGCTCATCATCGGCGAAGTATGGGAGGACGCATCGCATTTTTTAGAGGGCGACATGCTGGATTCCTGCATGAATTACGATTTCCGGCGCCTGGCTCTGCGTTTTTTCGCCCGACGCGCCATGGACGCGGGCGAACTGGCCGTGGGGCTTGATTGGCTGCTCACCCGCTACAGGGAGCCCGCCATGCTGGCCCAGCTCAATTTGCTGGACAGCCATGACGTGAGCCGCTTTTTGACCGAGTGCGGTGGGGACGAGGCGCGCATGCGGCAGGCCGTGGTGTTTCAGATGACGTTTCCGGGTATGCCCTGCGTGTTCTACGGCGACGAGCTGGGCCTGACCGGCGCGATCGAGCCGGAGTACCGACGGGCCATGCCATGGGGACAGGATCATCCGCTGCGCGCTCTGTACCGGGAGCTGATCGCCCTTCGCCGCGCGCATCCGGTCCTCCGGCGGGGCCGCTTTCTGCTGGAAAAGGCGCAGGGCGAGGTGCTCTGCTATACCCTTGAGGACGGGACGGAGCGCGTATCGGTGCTGTTCAACCGCGCGGGCACGCCGTTGGACGTGCGCCCATGGCTGAGCGCGGCAGACACGGCAGGGCTGGCTCAGAGTGGTATGGAAGCAGGGCGGCTTGCAGCGGGCGGCTACCTCATCGTCCACATTCCCGCAAAGTGAGGTGCTTAGCATGGCGGTCACCATCTATGATCTGGCGCGCGAGGCAGGTGTCTCCATCTCCACCGTTTCCAAGGCACTGAGTGACAGCTACACCATTTCGGAAAAAACCAAGCAGCATGTGCTTGAAACCGCCCGTCGGCTCCAGTACAAGCCCAACGCCCGCGCCCGCAGCTTCGCTCGGCAAAAGAGTGGCACCGTGATCTTTGCCACCGAGCTGTACCAGAACATTGCCTTTGAAAACCCGCACATGTTCGCCATCCTCACTGGTGTCACCCGCTCGCTGGAGGAGAAGGGCTACTCGGTGTTGCTAAAGCACATGGACAAGGGCGGCGCAGCCGCCTATGTACGCGAACTGATGCAGGAACGCCTGGCCGACGGCGTCATCCTGCACGCCGCGCTGCTCACGCGCGACCTTGCCGCCTTTTTAAGCCACGCCGAGGCGCCCTATCTGGTCATCGGCCACCCCAGCTTTCCCTGCAATATCTGCTGGATGGATGTCAACCACGAGCTGGCGGGCAGCGTGGCTGCCTCCTTCCTGCTGGACCGGGGCTACCGGCGCATCCTGTACCTGGGCGGCTGTCCGGAGGACGCTATCTCCCAAAGCCGCCTGAAGGGCATAGACACCGTCCTTCGGGAGGAGGAGCTTTGCATGAAAACGCTCTTCGGCGACACGCCCTACACCGAGGACATTGAGGCGCTCAGGCGCATCCTGTCCACCGAAGCCCGTCCGGAGGTGGCGCTGTGCGCCAACAACCGCATCGCCCTGGAATGTCTGCAATGCGCCATGCAGCTGGGGCTGCGCATCCCGCAGGACCTGGCGCTGATGACCTTTGACCGATACCCCTTTTCCCAGCTGCTCATCCCCCGTCTCACCGCCGTGGAGGTGGATATGTTCGACATGGGCTGGGAGGCCGCGCGCTTTCTGGCGCAGAAAATCAAAAAGCCCGGCTTGCAGGCGCAGACCTTCTGCACCACGCCCAGGCTGGTTGAGGGGGAATCCACATAAGGGGGAATGGAAACAGGCAGACATCTCCGTTTTTCTGTCGCTGGATTCACAGCAGGAATGACAAGAGTCCTGGCGCACACAGTCTGCCTGTTTTGCTGAAAGAAGTGTCTTCTCCCAACAGTCCTCGCTAGCAGGCCTTATTCTCCACCGTCGGGATTTCCGTTTTTTCTAAGTTCCCACAACATTTGCATGTCCAAATCGACAGGCTCTTGAGCCAGAAAGAGGGGGACAGGGATCGTCTGCAGCGTTTTCAGACAGGCGATCGGCAGTCAAAATGCTATCCATACTACTGATGTTTGGCTTCATTACAGTTCATGGATATTCTCCCAACGTTGTCTAAGTACATTTCCGGTTTTATATGAAAAGCCTTCTGTGCAATGCTGTTATATCTGCGTCACACAGAAGGCTTATCTATCGCTTAGGTTAACCTTCTCAGTTCATGGTATTTTTCAATGGATGTTTTCTCCCATCTGCGCCGGCACTTGTCTAGAAAGGCTGAAATCTGCTTTCTCACCCGTGTGGTCGAGCCTTTTCCAAGTGTTTCGCCGTTCTCTTGGTCTCGTTGCATCATGCAGCCGACATCCAACAAAAGCAGCAGGAAACATACGAACCTGGAGGATAACTTCCAGGCGTTTGTCCTTGCGCCTTGACCTCTTTCAGGTCAAAACGACAGACCTTTGGATGGCTTCTCCCACGCCAATCAATAAACCTTTCATACCAATCTTCATTTTTATCGGCATTCTGTTTGTTTTTATTTACACGTGGCTACGTTGAAGATATTCTCACAGCGCCAGGCGGAAAATGTTCACGATATCTTCTGTGCCAAGGCGTTTCAACTCGCCTATGCTTCCATCCGCATGCATTCTCCGAACCCGCTTGGCCATGCGGCGCATCACTTCTTCACAGATCATACCGACTTGCGGCATATCCCGGAGTCGGGTAACCAATCCCAGCGATTGGAAGAAGTTTTCCAAGCGTGCGATGCCTTCCTGCACCGTTAACTCGGGGTGTTCCCAGTCCATGGAAACGCCCATGATACGCGTGGCGAATTTTAAAAACAGTCTGGTATTCTCCTGCCATACGTACTTCATCCATGCAGGAATAATTACGGCTAGACCTGCGCCATGTGTAACATTAAACTCTCCAGAGAGCTCATGCTCAATATAATGCGACGCCCAATCTCCCGTACGTCCTATGCCTGTAAGCCCGTTGTGCGATAAAGAACCCGCAAGCATCAAACTCGCCCTTGCCTCAAAATTGGCTGGCAATGTCTTAAGGATTGCGGCACAGTCCAGACAAGTATGAAAAATTGCCTCGCACAAGCGGTCTGTGAGCTGATTTCCTTCTCTTTCGCATGTAAAATAACGTTCAAAGGAATGAGAGAAGATGTCCACAATCCCGCAAGCAGTCTGAAACGCCGGTAAAGTATAGGTAATCTCCGGGTCCTCGATAGCAAAGCGCGGACGATTGATGTCGTTATCGCAAAAGCGTTTCAGATTCTCATCCGGTTTAGTGATTACACAACTGTTGGATGCCTCACTACCGGTGGCGGCAATTGTAAGCACAACCCCAATGGGCAGGCTCTCCTTCGGCATGTCACGCGGTACACCCGCATCCTCTACGAAAAAATCCCATACATTTCCTGAATAAGGAACGCCCATGGCAATTGCCTTAGACGAATCGATAACACTTCCTCCACCGACGGCCAGTATAAAATCAATGTCATTTTGACGGCAAAGCTCAATCCCTTTGTATACAAGTTCCAGATGTGGATTGGGCACCACGCCCCCAAGTTCGCTGACGTACAGTTTCTCCTTCTCCAAGTCTGCAATGATGGAATCCACCAGTCCATTCTGCTTCACATAGCCGCTGTCATGATGTACCAGCACACGCGTGCCTCCATAATTCCGGACCCAGGTAGCGGCTTGTCTTGTCACGCCTTTGCCGATAACAATGCGGGTTGGGCTCAAAAACGTAGTTGTGTTCATATACTCACCCCTTGAAGGTATCCTTATCTGCAAGTGTTTCAAAGATCAGTCTGCCCACGACCGATCCTCCGTCAAGTATTCCGATGCTTTTGTCACCATAGTAAGCAGCTCGTCCATGCACGGCTCGCATTTGTCGCGTGCGTTCAGAGCCTTCCGCAGCAGCGGCGGCAGCTTTTTGAAAGGCGCATCCCGCATCAGATTCGCCATCCATTGCAGCCACGGCGGGATATAGCGCATCCAGAATGGTTTTTTCTCCCGGTTTGGATCCTGCCTTTCCCATAATGTTCTCCAAGCCCTTATGCATCGCTTGCACCAAATCCTGAATGTCTATTTTCTCATGTCCTCTCAGTGCCTGTGCCATTCCCATCATTCCAAAGGACAAAATAGTACCCAAAGAGGAAGGGGCGCATTCGTTAAATTTCCGCGCCATTATCATGAACAAGCGGCCTAAATCCCTTTCCTTTGTATCCAATTCTGCAACAGCTGCAAAGCCGCTCGCCATGGACAGCCCCAGATCGCCATCGCCATTTTGCTGGTCCAATTTCACCAGCAGATCTTTGCTTTTTTCCATCTTCTCAGCGATTCGGGACATAGCATCGTGCACGTTTTCAGCGTTCATGATCTGCTCCTCTATTTGTTTACATTGGTGTAAAACGGCGTACAAGCCGGGGCGCGCAGATATGTCTTGAGTTCCTCATCCAGCTTCATAACCGTCAGTGAGGCTCCTGCCATCTCCATAGATGTGGCAAATTCTCCTATATGCGGCATGAACGGCTTTATACCGCGCGACATTAGCCATTTGAACGCCGATCGGTACAGTATAAGCAGTTCTTCCATGGGAGTGGCTCCCAAGCCATTAAGCATCACGGCTACTTCGTCTCCCTCCCCAAGGCATAATTCCTCATTTATCTTTTCAAGCAACGTTTGAATGGTCTCCTCCGCAGAAAGAATCTTGCATGTCTGAATGCCTGGTTCTCCATGGATTCCCATACCGATTTCCATTTCATCATCCGCAATGATAAAAGAAGGCTTGCCAACCTCAGGCAAAATGCAGGGCGAAAGTGCAACGCCTATGGAACGCATGTTTCGCAGTGCTTTTTCTGCTGCTGCAGCAACACTTGCAAGCGGCAACATCTGGTCAGCAGCCGCGCCAGCCACCTTGAAAGCAAATACCATTCCCGCTACACCGCGGCGCTTTTCAGCTGTTTCTTGGGGACTGGAGAATATATCGTCTCTGACAAGTACCTGTCTGGTTTCGATGCCGTCAAACCCCACTGACTCACATGCCATTTCAAAGTTCATACGGTCTCCGCCATAGTTGCCATATAGACATAGCACTCCCGCGCCAAAATCGCATGCACGAATGGTTTCCTCCATTTTCTGCGCAGAGGGCGATGCAAATATGTTCCCAATCGTACAACCATCCAACATGCCAGCTCCCACATAGCCTAAAAAGACCGGAAGGTGGCCACTTCCCCCCGCGGTTACGATGCCTACTTTTCCCTTGGGCGCATGGGAAGCGCGCAGCAAAACACGCTTCTCCCTGTCGGCAAACCGCAGCTGACCACCAAATGCATATTCAATTCCCTCGCACATATCCTTTACGTAATCGGATGGATTATTAAAAAATTTCTTCATGGTTACGGTTTCCTTTCAGAATTGTTCAGTTCTTTTTGTATGTAACCAAACAGTCCTCCCAGCTTCCACATATCCAGCACAAAATCAGGTACAGGCGAAAAGGCCACGCTTTCACCCGTTGTTTCATTTACCACTTTTGCCTGCTCCAGATCTACAAACAATTTATCGCCTTGATGGATATGTCTGGTAGCCTCCTTCAGCTCAATGGCCGGAAAGCCTCGGTTAATACAATTGCGATAGAATGTACGGGCAAAAGATTCCGCAAAAATACAGCTGATGCCGGCTCCTCGAATGGCTAATGGCGCATGTTCACGCGAAGAACCGCAACCAAAATTTCGGCCTGCTACCAGCACATCGCCAAGCTGAACGTTCTGTGCAAAATCAGGTCTTTCAATAGCAAAAGCATGTTTGCCCAGTTCTTTTTCGTCCCCGGTGATCAGATGGCAACTCGGAATAATCAGGTCAGTATCCACATGATCACCAAACACATGTGCTATCCCATGCCATTTTTGTTGCATCCCTACACCTCCTCAGGCAAAGCCAAGCGGCCCATCACGGCGCTGGCCGCCGCCACCGCGGGACCCGTCAGATAGATTTCACTGTCCGGATGCCCCATTCTGCCTGGGAAGTTGCGATTGGTAGTGGATATGCATCTTTCCCCTTGCGCCAACACGCCCATATGCCCTCCTAGGCAAGGTCCACAGGTCGGTGTGCTTACAGCTGCACCAGCCTGTATAAAAATATCAAAGAGTCCCTCTCTCAGCGCTGTGAGCCACACTTCCTGACTGCCGGGAATAATGATCATGCGCACTTTGGGATGAATCTTATGTCCCCTGAGGATACTGGCAGCGATCCTCATATCCTCCATACGCCCATTGGTACAGGAGCCAAGAAACACCTGGTCTACAGGCACTTCACCCTGCCGGACAATCACATCTCGCACGGCGTGCACATTGTCCGGGCTATGAGGTACGGCTGTCAGCGGGGACAGGTTGGATATATCAAAATCATACTCTTGCTCATAATGAGCATCCGGGTCAGCATATATGGGGGTGAACGGACGTGCGCACCGCTCTGTAGCGTAAGCCAGCGTCGTCTCATCCGGCGGAATGATAGCCGCCTTTGCACCGCATTCCACAGCCATGTTGCACAGCGTAAAGCGGCTGTCCATAGAAAGCTCATGAATCGCTTCCCCATAGAACTCGATGGCTTTATACCGCGCGCCCTCCAACCCCAACTTCCGGATGGTAAGCAAGATCAAATCCTTTCCTACAATTCCTTCGGGCAGTCTGCCCGAAAAGCGAATTCTGATCGTTTCTGGCACGCGCATCCAGAGCTTTCCCAGTGTCATCACAGAAAGTTGGTCTGTACTGGCGCCACCGACTGCAAATGCCCCCATTGCGCCATGTGTACAAGAGTGAGAGTCTATCCCCACCAGCAACTCACCCGGAGCCGCAAATCCTTTCTCGTGGAAGAACACGTGCTCAATGCCCATGCGTCCCACTTCATAATAATGCTGCAAGCCATGCTTATGACAGAATTCGCGTACATATTTGCATTGTTCCGCTGCCTTTATGTCTTTGTTGGGCGCATAATGATCCGGCACAATGATAAGCCGTTCAGGAGCAGCCATACGGCCATTTTTCAGTCTTTCGAAGTCCGAAAAAGCAATGGCGGAGTTTACCTCATTGGAAATCAGACGGTCCACGCTGACAAAAACCAATTGACCGGGCCTAACTTCTTTTTCTTCACAGTGTGCCGCCATGATTTTTTCCGCTATGGTCATACCCATGTCCCTATGCTCCTTTGCTCACAGTGCAGACTGCTTTGCCCTCTTTTTTTCCCTGAGAACCGAAAACAGCTTCGGCAGAACTAGCGAAAGAATAATGACGATCCACAAAACAATGTCGATCCCATTCTCAAAGAAGATTCCAAAGCTTCCTTTGGACAGGCGGAAAGCGACAACAAAGTTCTCCTCTGCGATAGGTCCCATCACCAAGCCCAAAATGAGCGGCACAATAGGGTAATTGTTTTCCGTCATAACATAGCCTAGAATACCAAACACCATGAACAAGGCCATATCAAACAGGAAACCTCGCGTGGCAAGACATCCTATCATCGCAATAGCGAATATGCCGGGAATAAGGTACCCCATGTTAGTCACTGACAGTTTCGAAACGCTTTTGGTATATAGTAGCCCAATGGGAAATAGAAGTACGTTGGCAAGCAGAACGGCAACAAAGAGCGAATAGACCTCGCCGCTATACATGCGCATGACCTGCGGTCCCGGATTGATTCCTTGTAAAGTAAGGGCCGCCAACATAATTGCCATGGTGCTAGAGCCCGGAACGCCCAGTGCGATTGAGGGAACCAGGGCACCGCCGCACACGGCATTATTCGATGCCTCCGCAGCGATTACTCCCTCGGGGGCTCCATGTCCAAACTTTTCAGGATGCTTGGAGAAAATCTTGGCCTGCCCATAGCTTAGGAAAGCAGCCACGTCAATGCCCGCTCCAGGCAGAATACCCACAAACAATCCAATCAGAGACGACCTGAGCACAGCGCCGAAATTACGAATTGTCTGGCGAAGGCCGGCAAAGAGCTGCTGGGTGTTTCCCACATTTTCTTCAACATTGCGCGCGATGGTCTTTTCACCAACCAAAGAGATCATAGAAGGATATGCGAACAGTCCCACCAGGGCAGGGATCAGCGGGATTCCATTGTAAAGCTCAATTATGCCAAAGGTGAGGCGTGGACGCCCCAAGGATGGATCGGCAGACATAATGGCAATCAGCATGCCCATAACGCCCGCCAGCAGACCTTTACCCATGTTTTTTTCTGACGATGTGACAATAACCGCTATACCAACCATCGCCAACAGAAAGATCTCGGCAGGGCCGAATTTCAGAGCAATCTGTGCGCTCGGTTTGATAATAAACAGCGAAATCAGTGCAGCAATAACGCCACCCACACAGGAGGCGGTCAACGAGATGCCAAGTGCAAACGTGGCTTTACCTTGCTGAGCAAGCGGAAAGCCATCAATGGTAGTTGCGCCCGCCCCCGTAGTGCCCGGGGTTTTAAATAGGATTGCCGGAATGGAACCACCGTATTGGCAACCCACATATACCGACCCGATAAAGACCATCGCACCAGAAATGCCCATTCCCAGCGTCATGGGGAGCAAGATAGCCGTCGTATTGGATGAACTGAGGCCCGGAATGCTGCCTGCAATTACCCCGATGGTCACCCCCAGAATCAGGATCAATAGATTCTGTAATGTAAACAGCGTTTCAAAACCGCCAAAAATCAAAGAGAACGTATCGCTCATCTTGTTTTTCCTCCTTAGAACAGGATACCTGCGGGCAGGCGCACGTTCAGCCAAAGTCCAAAAATGGCGTACACGACTGCCGTATACAGCACCACGAACGTGATTAGTTTGATTGGCCGGCGAATGCCCAGATACCACGCAAGTCCTCCCAGATACAGCGCTGTACACAGCAGGAATCCACCGACCGAGAGCAACGCAATGTAGGCGATGGTAGCTAATGTGACGATCATTTTGGGCTTGGTGATATGCAAGGAGCAGTTCCATTTTTCCTTCTCAGGCGTTTGCTGATCTGCAAGCGTCTTGCGAAAATCCACAACGCTCTTTGCAATATTCCAGATCAGCAGCGGGATCAGGCAAAAAAGCACCGGATAAGAAAATGTCAGAGAATCTTCGGGCAGTTCTTTCGCGCTAATCCAATACGCGATTGCAAAAATCAGGGAAAGAACCGCAAATAAGTAATTCTTGACAACAAACTTTAGGTATTTAAGCACCATGAGCTATTTCCTCCGATCTTCTGTCATTGTCTTCAAAACATGCCTCTGGCAAGAAACGGCTAAGACAACCGTTTCCGTATGTCTCAGCCGTTTCTTACCCTCAGCGGGCAGATTATTCTTCGCCAAGCAGAACCGCCTTGTTATCCTCAACCAATTGGAGAAGGTTCTGCAAGAACACGGTAGAGTCCTCGGGGCTCATCACATTATAAATCTTGTCCTCTTCCGTTTCGGATAGCATGGCGATAAAATCAGGATCCGTCCATGCCGTATGGAAAGCGTTCACAAGCTTTTCATACCGCTCGGGATACTGCTCCTTAAGTCCTTTGGGAGCAAGCATGCCATAGTCACTGGTAATGCTATGCAGCTCCTGCCCCACGACCTCATTGACAGTAGGTACGCCAGCCCAGCGCTCATAGGGGTTATCGTCGCCATGAATGGCCAGTACCTTTACATCCTCTAAAATGGCAACCGAACCAAACAGAGAGAAATGTCCTACATCGGCCTGGCCACCGATAAGCGCAGTGCGCGCTTTGGATCCGGAGTTGAATGCTACCGTGTTGAACTTCACGCCGGCAGCAGCCTCAAGTTCCTTTACACCAAGCGTATCACTGCAAGCCATGTTAGTCACAGCCATGGAAACCGTCTCCTCAGGAACGGTCTTCATGTAGTCCAGCAGTTCCTGTAAAGTATTCCAAGGTGCGTCTTTGCGTACCATGATGGCTGTATCGTCCTGCATGTTGATGCCCAGCATATCAAAGTCATCCATCGTATAGGGCGCTTCCATGGTTACGATGGTGTTGCAGAAATCAAAGCCTGAAAGCATGAGCAAAGTATAACCATCCGGCTCCGCATTTGCAGCTACATTGGTTCCGATCAGCGTGCCGCTTCCTTCAATGAATTCCAGATTTACATTGGTCCCAATGGCTTCTTCAAAATAAGTCTGCCAACGTCGGAGCGACTTTTCCATACTTCCGCCCGCCCCATTTGGCATAATAATGGTAATAGGTCCATCGGGGAAAGTATCTTCAGCCAATGCGCATCCAAAGACGATTGAAGAACAAAGCAGTGTCAAAGCCAACGCCAAAGAAACGACTTTTTTCATGGAACGGCCTCCTTAATTTGTTGATTATTGATGTCTACATCTTACCCAACGGTTCAAGAATTGTCATCATACGAAATGATGGAATTTCTCCATAGTACTTTTGTTCATGCCGGAAAGAAACCGGCCAGATCGCGTCTCTTTTGGATTCCCAATTTTGAAAATGCACGTGCAAGCTGTGTTTTGACAGTGCTCTCGCTAATACCCAGCTTCTCGGCGATTTCCTGGTTGGAAAGGCGTTTGGCTGCTAGCTGGGCAATTTCCATTTCCCGGCTGGTTAAGCCGTGATTTACATTTGAAAAATGTTTGCCCATGATACGGCCTATACCCTCAATGTATGCCTGTCCATAGACCGCTATACTGTGGAGCAAGGCTACACGCTGCTGCAAAAGCCGTTCCGTAATAGGCCGTATATAGCGGTATAGTTCTACAAAAGGCATGAGGATGCCATCCGGTTCTGCAATTTCCAAAGCGCGAATCAAATGTGCCTCAGCTTTCCGTTGATCGTTGATCATTTCGTATGCCGAAGCAATTTCAATCTCTAGCATAAGCTCAGCATACAGATTTGGATATTTGCGCGCGCATTCCAGATAACCGTCCGAATACGCCAAAAGTTTCACCGCCTCACGCGATACCAAAAGAGATTCGCCATAGATATAGTGTAGCATGGAGATTGCGCGGAAGCCACGCATCTGCCGCGAGGTGAGTCGCTCCACAATTTCTGAAGGAATAGTGCGCGGAATTCCCAGTTTATTGAATATGAAGATTTCAAGCAGCAGATCGGACGGAAACACACGCTTCTCTTTTTTTTGTGCGACAAACGTCTTGGCCTCCTCCAACTGACGCTGTACGCTCTCCCACTGTCCGTTCACCAGGCCGATTCGTGCCTGCAGCATTGCTGCGCATTGCCATACACACCCCTGCGCATCGTGCCGGATGAGCAGATGGGCCTTGTTTAGCAGTATATCAGCCTCCTGTACACTTCCCATAACAAAGTGCTGTTCTGCCTGCATCAACAGATCCGCACCATCCATACGCCCACCGATCAGTGAGGAATATAGCGGTGCGTATTCGGAAAAGGCACGAACTTCCTCACGAAGGTTGCCCGCTTTACGATGATACATAAAAAGCATCGAGGATGAATCGTTGAGACCGGTATCCGGCCATGGCATGGCCACGTCCACATTCTGTAGCAGTTGCTTTGCTTTATGCAGGTGCGTCAGCATTTGCTCAATATCGTTATAGCAGGCATAGGATAACAGCAGCTCATAGGTGCCCATCAGCTGGCAACGCTCGTTCTGGGGGATATCTGATCTTTCCCTCATAACGGTCATAAACTCGGTGCATGCGGCAACTCCCATTTCATGATTTCCCAAAGCGAACATCTGCCGTGCAAAAGTCATGATTGCTTTGGGATGCTGTGCCCGTATCTGCGGCGGACAATCCGTATAATATGAGATGAATTCCTGCTCGTCCAATCCGTAATGTACGATGAAGCGCCGTTTTTCAACTGCTTCCATCAGTGCATTGAAGTTGTGCACGCTATGAAAAATACGTCTGGCTATCGCGTTTTCATCCATTTGCAGATACCAATACGCCAGCCTGTTTAAGCGTTCCTCCTGTTCCTGCCTCGGGCAGGTCTCATAGTATGATTTCAGATATGCTGCGATCGGTGAAAAAATATGGTATTTCCCGCTGGAACGGCTGAAACGGATATAGTATGCATCATTAACTAGCAGATCAAGCCAGTGCTCTGTTCCCGGTCCATGATAAAGAAAACGCACCTGCTCACCTGTGAACTCTTCACACACGCCAATAGCCTTCAAAAGCTGTTTTGCTTCTTCTTCCAGCGGTGCAAACAGTGATGCTTCTATCACTCGAAGCATCTCCTCCTGGGTATATATTCCCCCATGCGCGCGCAGTTCACGGAAATTCATATTGATCAACGCGACCCAACCGCCAGTCAGTGTCAGCAGTTTGGATGCCATATGCCCTGGCAGAGTGATTTTGCAAAGCTTGGCATAATGTTCTATATCCGCAAGGGAAAACTCGAAATCATCACAGGCTATAAAATTGACGGAACCGCTGAAGCGAAAATCATTATCCAAGTACAGAGCACGGTTTCGTCCGATCACCACCAAATGAAAGTTTTCCGGTGCCTGACGGATCAAAAAGTACAGAAAAGCACGCACCTCTTTGTCCTCTGACAACTCCAGCTGATCCAGCACCACCAGCACCGGCCCTCCCTGCTCCACACAAAACGCAGTTAAATGTTCTATAAATATGCGCTGATCACTGCTTTTTCGCGGCAGGCCGTTATTTTTGAGCATATTACAAAAGGCCGCGTCCTTTTTCTGAAACGCGGCACAAAAATCGGTAAAACAGCCGTCGGCATCGTCGTTAAATGAAGTACCCCATAGTACATCGGCATTGTATTTTTCAAAAAAAGCACGCACTGCTATTGTTTTGCCATATCCCATTGGTGCAGCCACAACGGTCATGGGATATTGCGCAATGAGCCCCAGCTTGTCCTGCAATTTTTGAGGCAGATAAATCGGCCATTCTATCGCTGTATCAATATTCACATTATCACCTCTCTGTGCCAATAATAATACAGAATTATAGCATTTCCATGTCCTGTTTTCAATTTATCACTCTCCCCGAAGTTTCGCCGCATAGGCTGGCAGATTCTTAAAATAGCCCCAATTTTCCGTACACAGTTTATCATATCGCTGTATGCAGCTTTGATACCATAGCGTTTCAAATTCGATCGCTTTGAGGAACGCTGCTTTCAAACCGCCGCTGCGAATAATATCGTTGCAGAAAATGGCTTTCTTTGATTCGCTTTGAATTGGACTCTGTCTGGACAATGCCTCCAAAAAGCGAATGGTCTCCTCTGTCAGAAAACCGCCAATCGTACAAGGTTTCCCGGAGTGCACTGCATTCCAGCGTTCACAAATGGTAACGCATGCATCAAAAATCTGTTGGCTATTGCTGTCTTCAGGCCGCAGTCCATAAGAACAGGCCATATCTACGCGCCCAATATCAAGTCCCGACAGTCCTCTGACCCCATCAAGCGACAAGATCGCATCCAGATTGCGCACACCGTCCATCGTTTCAATGTTGATGAGCGCATCGGGGCGCTCCGCTTCATCGGTGCCAAAGACATTGGCCATTGCAGAGATGAATTTCTGCGCAGCAAATGGAGATTCGATCATTGGTGCGACAATCGAATCCGCATTGATGGTCCGGGCCAGGCAAATATCCGTGATGGCTTCGCACCCCCCGATTTTGATTACCATCTTAAGATCTGCTTTCGCTGTGATCTCACGTAGGGCATAAAGCTCCACGAGTGAAGCGCCTTCTGCCTCAAACTCACCTTTAACACCAATGAGTCCATGTGTCTGCCTCAGTTCTCTGAGCAGTTCAACCATTTGCCTTTCTTTTGCTGTCATAACGTCCTCCAAAAATTCGTTT
>DVIY01000072.1 GCA_018710915.1 Candidatus Gallacutalibacter pullistercoris | reverse complement strand
TGAATGTCAACACCGCAATTGGCGCAAAAGTCAAACAGCGCCGCACCGAAAAAAAGATGACTCTGAAGCAGCTGGGCGAGCAGACCGGGCTTTCTGTGGGCTTCCTGTCCCAGTTTGAGCGTGGACTTTCTTCTATTGCACTGGATTCCCTCGAAAAGATTTCCAGAGTTCTGGAAGTTCCGCTTTCTGACCTGTTTGAAGAGCATGCACAGCCTGTATCCTCTGATCCGGTAATTCATGGTGTGGATCTGCGTTACGAGAGCATCAACGAGCAAATTTTCCAGAACACTCTGCGTGTACCCGGAGAGTCCTTTTTGATGCTGCCCAAACTGTTCACGCTGCTTCCTCTTTCTGGAAATGAAGAAATCCCGGAAATGGTTCGCCACAATGGAGAAGAATTTATTTATGTACTGGAAGGTGTCGTAAGCTTTTTCCTGGACGGTACCGAGTATACTCTGTATCCCGGTGACAGCATTCACATTGAGGCTAAGCAGGAACATAACTGGATGAACCGTACGGCGCGTATTGCCAAGCTGCTGGCCGTGACCGTACCCAATCCTCTCTCCTAAAGCAAAAGCAAAAATCCCCGGAAGCATGTAAGCTTCTGGGGATTTTTTAATGCAATTGCGAAGAAATCAGTTATCGAGAATTGCCTCGTAGGCGCTGCCAGCCAATGCAACAAACGGCAAAGCTTCTGGGCGTTCACAGGTAGACTGCATGGTATACATGATGCCTTCATCGCTGCTCTTCCAGATGCCATGAACTGCTTCAAATGCATGCAGGCCGATAGAGCAGTCGGCACGCGGCTTTCTGCCGTTCAGCAATGCATAAGCCAGGTCTGCTGCACCAATGCCGCGGCATTCCTCTGAGAAGGGGAACATGATAGGCATCTCTGCGGGCTGTTCCTGCGTGTTGCGGCGCAGTGTGATTTTTCCGCCAAAGTCGTTGGGGTCAAACAGAATCAGGCTGCCCTGTGTACCGTGAACCTCTACGCGCGGATCGCCAAACATATATCCTGCTGCTTCACTGGTAATAGTCAGTGTACCAATAGTTCCGCAGGCAAACTCCAATGCGGCCGCCATATTGTTGGGAGAATCCACGGTGAAGGTCTCACCAAACTTGGGGTGACGCGGGTTGGTGTAGGGACGCACAGGATTGCGGGTCTGCATAAATCCAGACACACGGGTCAACGGCCCCAACAGGTTAATCATATTATGCAGGTAATAGCCGCCCATATCGAACGGGATACCGCCGCCGGCGCTGAGCACCATGCTTTTCGGTTCACGAAATGTATCACTGTGGTCTTGATAAGAACGGATACACACGCCATATACAGAAACCGGCTCACCAATGAATCCGGCATCAATCAGATGACGGGCTGTCTGCCAGCCGCCTCCCAAAAATGTATCGGGTGCAGTTGCCAGCATCAGATTACGGCTGCGGGCCAGTTCTACCAGCTCACGCCCTTCTTCCAACGTAACAGCAATCATCTTTTCGGTGACAACATGCTTGCCTGCTTCCAAAGATTTCCTGGTGACTTCATAATGGGACTTGGGATAGGTTGTGTTCACAACAATCTCAATATCGGGGTCATTCCAGATTTCTTCGTTGGTCATCTGACGGATGCCAAATTCCTCTGCACGCTTTGCGGAACGCTCGGGAATGATATCCGAGCAGCCCACAACATCCAATACATGGAACTTCTGGGTCATGTTGGTCAGATAACTCTTACTGATTGCGCCGCTTCCAATCAAAGCGGTTTTTACACGGCGAAATGCCATAACAAACTCCTCCTACTTAGAATTTCCTTTCACCCTATGCGGCAAACGAAATTCTTTTTATTTTCACAGCTTTTGCTGCAAAGTTTTTTAAACCTCGAATTTCACCATATTATCATAGCTGATCTTCAGGCTGTCAAAGGGATCTCCGGGGCACTCATCCTGCTCCACAATTGCATATTCCACGCCAATATCGCGGCAAGCTGCTACCACTTTGGGCCAGGCAATATTACCTTCCCCTACTTCTGCAAAACGCTTATGGACTTCTTCAATTTTCTGTGCGCCGCCGATAATCGCATAATCTTTAAAATGGATGATCTCCATACGGCCGCGGACTTTATAGATCCAATCCACAACACTCACACCACCGGCTGTCATCCAATGGGTATCCATAACAAAATGCAGTCCGTCAGGATCCGTCTCATTCACAATGATATCCATTCCTTTGAGTCCGCCACCCAAAGAAAAGAATTCCAGTGCATGGGAATGATACAGCAAACGCTTTCCTGAACCTTTCAGTTCTTTTGCGATTTTGTTTACGCCTTTTGCAAAAGCATGGTAGCCTTCTTCACATTCACGCATCTCATACGGAAGCGTTCCCAGACAAATCCCATCGACCCCGTAAATATCTGCTATCCGGACCGCCTTTTCAATGGCAGCCGCACTATTTACCATCTCTTCGTAATCTCCACCCGAAGAGCAGTTCACCAGGCCAACTTCATCTAATAATGCCTTATTTTCTTCATCAGTCATAAAGGGCGGAGCCCAAGCCTGTACGGAATCATATCCGATAGCCTTGATTTTACGCAGACTCTCTTCCAGCTGTGCGCGGTCTGCGATAAAGTTGCGCACCGTATAAAGCTGTACTCCTCGTTTCATAATACTGCTCCTCCTTACAGGACATATCCGGTTTCTTTCATATTCAGGTATGCAGCAGTCAGAGATTCCATTGCACTCAGGTTGTGCATCTGATCCTGTTCTACCACAGCCCATTCAACTCCCAATTCGCTGGCTGCCTGCAGAGCCGGAGCCAATTTCAGTTCTCCGTTGCCGACACTGGTAAAAATCGGAGCCCAGCCGGCTTCTTTTTCACGCCATTCACCCTTCAGATAATCCTTTACATGAATGGCTGCCAGGCGCGGAGCAATCTGACGCATTACCTCTACCGGGTCGCGCAGGCCGTTTGTTACCCAGCCGATATCCAGCTCAATATGCAGCTTTTCCGTATTGGCCATCATCAGGTCAAAACAGGGGGTTTCATGGAAATTCAGCACGAAATCCTGATAGTGGTTGTGATAACACAGTGTCAGACCTTCATGCTCCATTGCAACAGCAGCCTTTTCAAGTGCTGCAAAGTCACGCATGACTTCATCATAGGAAGTTTCCTTACCTGCAAAAGAATTATTTACTGCGCAGGACCATACGGTCACGCGGCTGGTTCCCAGCTGGTGTGCAGTACGGATTGCATCTGCATAGCGGCCCCTCGCGAATTTCTTCCATTCCTGCACTGGTGGTCAGCACCTGAAGATTCAAATCCGCCAGACGTTTACGGTTTTCATCCACATCTCCTACCAGCAGGAAGTCACCGCCTTCCAGTCCGCGGTATCCCAATGCTGAAAGTTTTTCGACCGATTTCCAGATATCCGGTTCTTCGCGCAGGAATCCAATCCAGCCAGCCTTCATCTTTTTTCCATCCATTTTATTACAACCTCCCACAAACAGCTCCTTCCTGTTGAAGGGCTTTATTTGCATGTACACCCTGATTATAGGCACAAACCACTGTGTTTGTCAACTATATTATATAACCTAACTTTCAGAAAATTCCTGTGCAATTCTACAAAACTTATTATAGAGTATTGAGAAATAGCACAAC
>DVIY01000071.1 GCA_018710915.1 Candidatus Gallacutalibacter pullistercoris | reverse complement strand
CTTTTTGCGCCTCTTTATATACAGGAGATTTGGTTTCCAAGCGAAAAGATACAGAAATTTGATCTGGTGAGGTAGAAGTAAAACCGACGCCAGTAATAACAATTGTTCTTTCCATAAACTATGCCTCCTTTTTAGTTATCTCCCCAATGGTCCAGCCCCGCGCGCTGCATGGCGCCCATGACCTTTTTCCGCAGGTCGGGGAACTGCTTTTCCAGCTCTGCCACCAGAAGCTCTGTATCTTTGCGGCTGGTGCAGCCGTCGGCAGGGCATTGGCTTTTCACTACCGGCAGCTCCAGCCGGGCGGCGGTGTTGCGGATGTCCCGCTCCTCACAGAACACCATGGGCCGGATCATCCACAAATCCCGGCGGGACAGATAGCTTTTTGGGGAAAAGCAGCCCAGCTTCCCACCGTAAAACAGGTTCATAAAAAAGGTCTGCACGGCGTCATCGAAATGGTGCCCCAATGCCAGCGCGGTGCAGCCGTTTTCCTTTGCCATTTCGTGTAGGATACCCCGTCGCATCCGGGCACACAGGCTGCACGGGTTTTCCTCTTTCCGTTCTTCAAAGATAATGGAGCCCAGTCGGGTACGGCGAATGAGATAGGGTACATCCAGTTCCCGGCATAGTTCCTCAATAGCGGAAAAGTCCGTTTCCTGCCCACCGAAGCAGGGGTCGGCGGTAATGGCAATAAGGGAAAAAGGCACAGGATAAAAAGCACGCAGTTTGGCAAGCCCAGTCAGGAGCATCAGGGAGTCTTTTCCGCCCGACACCCCCACAGCGATTTTATCCCCGGGCTTTACCATTTCATACCGCTCCATGGCGGCGCGCATTTGTCCCATCAGCTTCTGCACGGGCTTTCATCCTTTCTGTTTTACTATGGCTTATCATAGCATAAAAAGCAGCGCTTTTCCAGAGAAGCTCTTGATATAACAATTATTGTTATGATATACTAAAAATAACGTAACAGAAATTGTTATGTTGCGATTTTGGAAAAACGGAGAACCTGCCATGAAACGGGAGCAGCGGGAAAACGGGACTGTGATTTATCTGGAAACAGAAAAGGATTTGCGGGTGTATCTGCACCCCTTGCGTCAGAAAATTTTGTCGGTGCTGGAGCGCAATCCCGAGGGAATGAGCGCCAAACAGGTGGCCGATGCACTGGGAATCGCGCCATCCAGTGCCGGGCACCATTTACAGACGCTGGAACAGGCGGGGCTGGTGGAGCTGGACCGCATAGAAATCATTCACGGATTCCGGGCCAAGCTCTATCGAAACACCCCGGTGACCGTCAGCGTGGGCAATTTTCCCACAAAAGGCCGGTTACAGGCTGCACTGGTGCAGGAAAAAATTGCAGAAAATACCCGGAGATTGCTGGATGCCATGGAAATCACCGAAGGGAAGGAAGCGCCGTTCCTGCCCCGGTTCAGCCAGGGGGGAGTATACAGTACGCCGGAAGAAATGCTGGAATTTTCCAATCAGGTGCTGGCGTTTTTCGAAGCCCACAAGAACCCGGCAGAGGGAAAAGAGGCTTTTGAAATGACTTTTTTCCACTATCCCACGGAGGCGGCAGATAAAGGAGAACAGCAGCGCAGGCAGAAGGGGGCCGATGAAAATGGGGAAAAGCAGTGATTCCCTGCGCCCATGGGTATACCTCGCGGGTTTCAGTATGTCGGGTTTTTCGTTGGGGCTGATTACCTGTATTAATACCCTGCTGTTTTTGTCCCGAGGGCTGAGCCTGTCCCTGTTTTCGCTGGCAATTGGCCTGAACTTTATCACGGTGATGGCGCTGGAAATGCCCAGCGGTATTGCCGGGGACTTGTGGGGGCGAAAACGGGTGTGGATGATTTCCCGGGTGATGACGCTGGCCTCGTTGGCCTGTTATGGGTTTGGAAATGTGCCGGTAGTGATGCTGGGTTGTGTGCTCAGCGGAGCAGGAATTGCATTCAGCTCCGGTACGCTGGACGCTCTGTATATGGAAAGATGGATGCATGAGCGCGGCGAAAACTCCCTGGGAAAAGCACAGATGTGGTACAGCGCCATACAATACAGCAGCATGGGGATCGGCTCGCTGGCAGGCGGTATTTTGAGCGGGTTTTCCCTTTGGGGGATTCCTTATAATGGAAACCTGATGACGGCTTTTGTACTGACAGCGACCGCGCTGATTTGGATTGGCTTTTTGATTCCACAAGACACATCTCGCCGGGAAGAATCACAAAACTCCGCTTCACTAACAAGACAGATGCTGGAACAGGGGAAGCAGGCGCTGGCTGCCGCCGGAAAGTCTCCGGTGTTAATGGTCTGTTTGGTTGGCGCAGTAATGATGGGTTTTGCCACCTCCGGAGTTGAGCTGTACTGGCAGCCCCATCTGGAAACACTGGCGGAAAACCGGGACATCGGGTTCCTGTTGGGCTGCTTGCCTTTGCCGGTATGGCGGCTGTGGTGCTGGGCAGCGTGGTTTCCGGGAAACTGTCACTGACGGTAAATACAGAGCAGGGCCGGATTCGTGTTTATCTGGCGGCCAGACTGGCACTGGCCTTTATCATGATTACCGAAGCACTATGGCTGCGCCTTCCAGTCTTCTGCCTGCTCTATACGCTGTATTATCTGGTCATGGGCTGTCAGGATACCATGGACGCCGTACTGCTGCAAAGCAATGCCCGGGATGAGATGAGGGGGACCCTGATGAGCGTCCAGAGCTTTGCCCTTCGGCTGGGCGGGCTGGTTTCCCAGCTGCTTTCGGCGGCGGTGCTGGCGTTTTTGGGGATTCCCGTACTGTGGCTGCTTCTTGCGGCGGTGTTTCTGCTGGGAAGCGGTTTCTGCGGAATTTATTATCAAAGCCAAGCCGGAAATGCGCACAAAAAATGAAATGGCGGCTTTGTATACGGGAGAAAACAGCCAAAAAACGGTGAAAATGAAAGCAAACACAAAACTAAATTAAAAAAATGGAATTTGCCCCTTGACATCCCTGCCCGGGTGTGGTAGTATCATATAGCAAATCCAGCCCCGGTGCGCCCGGAGCTGCCCGAATGGGTCGCCCTGCCTTGGGCGGGGCTTTGTAATATTGATTGTTTTTACAACAAGCAGGAGGTAAACGCTATGTCCACTTATATGCCCAAAGCTGGTCAGGTTGACCGCAAGTGGTATGTGATCGATGCTGCCGGTAAGCCCCTGGGCCGTGTGGCAGCTCAGGCTGCTGTGCTGCTCCGCGGTAAGCACAAGCCCACCTTTGCTCCCCATGTTGACTGCGGCGACCACGTAATCATCATCAACTGTGCAAAGGCTGTTCTGACCGGCAAGAAGCTGGAGCAGAAGCACTACTATCATCACACCGGCTGGATCGGCCATCTGAAAGACGTCCGCTACGACACTCTGATGGAAAAAGAGCCCGAGAAGGCTATGGAGCTGGCTGTGAAGGGTATGATCCCTCACAACGGAATTGGCCGCGACGCTATGAAGCGCCTGCGCCTGTATGCCGGCAGCGAGCATGTTCACGCTGCTCAGCAGCCTCAGAGCTGGGAACTTTAAGAGAGGAGGAAGCAGACTATGTACGAGAAAGCACCTTATTTTTACGGAACCGGCCGGAGAAAGAGCTCCGTTGCCCGCGTAAGACTGTATCAGGGTACCGGCAAGGTAACCATCAATGACCGCGATATCGACGATTACTTCGGCCTCGAAACCCTGAAGCTGATCGTCCGTCAGCCGCTGGCTATCACCGGCACCGACGAGAAGTTCGACATCGTTTGCCGCGTTGCAGGCGGCGGCGTTACCGGCCAGGCCGGCGCTATCCGTCACGGCGTTGCCCGCGCACTGCTCCAGTACGATTCCGAGAACCTGCGTTCCACTCTGAAGAAGGCTGGTTTCCTGACCCGCGATCCCAGAATGAAGGAACGTAAGAAGTACGGCCTCAAGGCTGCCCGTCGCGCTCCCCAGTTCAGCAAGCGATAATCAGCCGAAAAGGTATTATCTCCCGAACGGGATTTTATGTACAAACAATGGGAAGGCATTCCTTTGGGAATGTCTTCCTTTTTTTGTAAACAATTTAACAAGTTTTATGAAAAAGCTATTCAAATAGC
>DVIY01000070.1 GCA_018710915.1 Candidatus Gallacutalibacter pullistercoris | reverse complement strand
CAAGCATATTTTCGGCAAAAATACCGTAACCCTTTTCGGGCGTGTTAATCAGAACATGGGTGACAGCGCCGACCAAACGGCCATTTTGTACAATCGGGCTTCCGCTCATACCCTGCACAATACCGCCGGTTTTTTGCAGAAGCTCTTCGTCGGTCACCCGGATAATCAGGTTTTTGGTCTGACGGTTTTCATCGTAGTTGACAGATTCAATCATTACATCATAATATTGAGGCTCACCGCCGTCAATGGTGGTCAGAATCTGTGCTTCTCCTGCCCGCACTTCCTGTTTCATGGCGATGGGGATGGTTTTTTCCTGCGAAGGGGCTTCAAAAAAGGTACCGTATACGCCGGTTTCCGTGTTGGCGCTCATTTTTCCAAGGGCCACATCGCTCGAAAAATAGCCCTGCAATTCACCGGCGTTTCCGCGTTTTCCGGGAATCACCCCGCTGATGGTGACCGGGAGAATTTCGCCGCTGCCCAAGGGCATCAGCTCATCGGTATCGACGTCGCAGATACCGTGCCCCAGACCGCCGAAGGTGTTGGACTCGGGGTCCCAGAAGGTCAGCGTGCCAATGCCGGACGTGCTGTCACGAACCCAGAGGCCCCCTTTATACAGGCCGTCTGTTTCGCTGAAAGCGGGCTGCAAAACTGCGGTAAAGTCTTTTCCGCCGCGCTGTGCTTCAATCGAGACGGGTTTTCCGGCGCTTGCTTCAAAAATTTCGGCAAGCTCGCTGTTTTGAGAGACTTCCTGCCCGTTCACCTTGTAGATGACGTCCCCGATTTTCAGCCCGGCTTCAGAGGCGGGGTTGGTGCTTTTCCCGTTGGAAGTAATATCGGCAGTGCCCACCACGACAACGCCTTTGGCTTCCATGCGGATACCAAAGGGGATTCCGGAAACCGCCGCATAGGGTTGTTCAATCGATTCCAGCGAAACTTTTTTGATGGGAATCACGCCGAGCAGGCGAACCTCTGCCTCGTGGGGCGAATTGGAAGAAGCCGAAACGCTTTTTTCTTTTTCAGAGCGGCTTTCTGCAACCTGATACCAGCTTTGCGAAATCGAAATACCGGAATCCTCGGTTACTCGAAGAGAGTTGGGGGAGACATGATAGGCCACCGCCCCGGCCGCCCCGATGCACAGGCACACAGCGGCGGCGGCTGCCGAAAGAACTTGAAAGGATTTTCGAAAAAGGGCCTTCCGGCTTGAAAGCTTTTTTTTCGAATACAATTTTTCACCTCCCTTCCAGATTACTGTTTCCCAGGCGGAGGCGAATATTTTTCCAATTGGGCGTAATTGCTGCCAACCTGTCAGCGGATTTCTGAAAGCATGAATTTTTCAGGCATTATCCGGCTAGAATGATTCATACGATTCCCATTGGTGCACGATTTCGCCGGTTTCCAGATTGCGTATGGTATTGAAAACGGCTGTCTGATTTTTCCAAAGTTCAAAATCGATATGAAAATGCCCGAAAAACCAGCGGTCATACGAGACGCTGGCGCAAATCTGGTCGAGGAACGCCGTGAGCGGGAATTCCTCTACCACATTGCCCTTGATGCCGAACCGATACAGCGTAGACAGAAAGTAGACGCTGGCGGCCGGAGCGGTGTGGGTAACGATGATGTCCACACGGTTTTCGTGCTGTTTCAGGTTCCGCTTTGCGTTTTCATATTCCTGTGCAGAAGGCATTTCCTGTGGCCACCATGAAACGCCTTCCACACGGCGGTATTTATCGAGAGAATAGCCTCCGCCAAACGCGAAGACGCTTTTCTGCCCAATGGTGTAGAGCTCGCCGCGCATGAGGTGCAAAAGGTTGCTGCGAAGGACATGCACGCGGCCTCCGTTCCATCCCTCAATGGGGTACTTTTCCAGTTTTTCAAAATTACAGTGGTTCCCGTCGCAGAAAAGAACCGTATAGGGCTGGTTTTGCAGCCAGTCAAAAAATTGCTCTTCACTGCCCTGCGGCCCATTCCAGAACCCGACGCCAAAATCTCCAGCAATGATGATGGTATCGCCGGGCTGCAGAATTGGGTGAATTTCTGCCAGCCATTTGTTCTGATCCCCGTGGGTATCTCCTGTGATGTACAGCATATTGGTAAACTCCGTCCTCTCCGGTAAAAATCAATTTATTTTTTGACGCGATACGAAGCGAGGCGCTCTTTTTTCTTTAGTCTATCACGCCGCAGCCTCTCCGTCTCCCTTTGTTTACAAAGGAGAAAGGAGAGCGGCGGACTCTGTATCAGTGTCTGTCTCTTTCTCTGTATCAGTATCAGTACCTGTTACAGTTTCTGTTTCAGTATCTGTATCTGTATCGGCTTTTTTCGGTTCGTTTCGGTTTTTCAAAAACCCAGTGGGTTTTTTCGGTTTTTTTGGGTTTTTGGAAAAGCGAAAAGTTTTATAGTATGCGCCCGAAAAAAGAAGCTCAAACAAAAACAGCAGCGAAGGCTTGTACCATCGCTGCTGTTAAAATTTCAGTTCATTACTTTTTCAGGTGCTTCTTAGTTTTGAAGAACAAATTCTTCAAAGAACCGGCGCCGCGTCTGCAATATGCCGGGATGTACCGGTGGTTCAGCTTGAACAGCAGGAACGCCATACCGGAGAGGACCACTACCACAGCAGCCGTAACAGAAACTGCCATTGTCATGTTGACGGGGGAAACTTCTTCCACTTCGGGAATCACAGCGGCCTTTACTTTCGGCATGCTCTTCTGCTCCAGCGGAACGGTTTCCATCAGCAGAGATTGAGCCATCAGGCTGCCCTGATCGTCGGCGGCCTCTTCGGCGGCCTTTTTCTCGGCAGCTGCTTTTTTCGCAGCCTCTTCCTTGGCCTTCTTTTCAGCAGCTGCTTTCTTTGCAGCTTCCTCTTCGGCCTTTTTCTTTGCCTCTTCTTCAGCCTTCTTCTGGGCCGCTGCTTCTGCGGCAGCCTCTTCTTCGGCCTGCTGTGCAGCTATTGCAGCCTGGCGGTCAGCTTCTTTCTGTGCGTTGGCTGCTGCAATTTCTTCTGCACTGGCAGCAGAACCGCCGTTTGCAATACCGCTGCTGTTAAATGTATAAGTCTTGCCGTCAATGATGCGGGTGCAGTTTACAATGTACTGCCCGTTTTCATAGTAATACCGGTTGCCCTCAAAGGTCTGCCAGCCGGTAGTGGGGTATGTAACGCCAGCTACCTTAAACCATTTCTCCCACTTTTTAGAAGAAACATTGTGATAGACGATTCCGCTGGATTCATCGCGGGCATCCACTGCCATGCCGCCGCCGACATAAATACCGACGTGGCCGGGCTGCCACAGCCCCAGTCCATGGATTCTGGGAATCCCGTTGCTCACCAAACCGGATTCAGAAGAAGAACCAAGCAGGTCGGTGCGGACACCGCCCACTCCTTTATAAGTTACAAACAAACCGGAGCAATCCACCGCGCCGGGAGTAGAACCGCCATATACATAAGACCAGTTCTCATAATATGCTGTCATCGCATGTTCCGCCAAACCAACGCCGGTTGCGCCGCTTGCGGCAGATGCCGTGATGCCACCTGTTACAATTGCTGTCAGGGCCACGACTGTACTGGTAATAAGGGCCAACGCCTTCTTTATCATGGGAAAAACCGTCCTTCCTGCAACTTTTTGATACTGTATTTTGACTGCCTTTTACTTTCTATCATTACAAATCCATTACAAAAGGTAACAAATTGGTTACAGTGTATCACAGAATCAGGAAACATGCAAGCCCTAAACCCTGTTTTTTAAAAAAAATTTTTGAAAAAACGGCTATTTCATGCGATTTTCTGCAAATGGAACAATTTTCCGGCGCAAAAACAAAAAAAACCGGCTGTTATTTTTCAGCCGGTTTCTTTCGTTTTTGTAACAGAATCGGTTACAAAATTGTCATTATTTTTTTACAGCAATCCGTGCACAATCTCATCCGTATGCATCCCGCGGGAACCCTTTACCAGCACGATGTCCCCGGGCTCTGCCAGAGCTTTCAGGCAGGCGAGGGCAGAGGGGTTGTCCATAAATTCGCGGCAGTCCATCTGCGGGGCAAGCTCTCTGGCGCCAGCTGCAATCTGCTTAGCTTCCTGCCCGATGACAAACAGGATATCCACTTTCCGCTGGGCGCAGCGGCGGCCCACACTGCGGTGTGCCTCGGCAGAAGCTTCACCCAGTTCCAGCATATCGGCCAGAACAGCAATGCGCCGGCCGGAAGCCTTCATGGAGCACAGCACGTCGATGCTGCCGATCATGGAATCAGGGCTGGCGTTGTAGGTGTCGTCAATGACGGTGATGCCGTTGGCTTCATAGCGCTGCTGACGCATGGCCAGCGGGCGGTATTCACGCAGCGCCGCAGCCGCCAGTTCCGGTGCAACGCCTGTATGTTCAGCAGAAGCGATAGCAGCCAGCGCATTGTAAACCATGTGAATCCCGAACGCCGGCACAAATACCGGCAGCCGCAGAGCGCCGTGCACCATCACAAAAGAAGTACCGTTTTCGTCGGCTTCTACCTGCTCAGCGCGGTATTCGCAGTGTTCTCCCAAGCCATAGGAGATGACAGGGAAGGGGGTGTTTCCCTGAACAGAAGCCAGGAACGGGTCGTCCCCATTGATAAACAGCAGGTTTTCCGGCCCGAAGCCGTCAGTGATGTGAAGTTTTTCGTGCAGGATGTTTTCCTGGCTTTTCAGCTGGCCGATGTGGGAAAGGCCGATGTTGGTCATAATCGCCATGGTGGGGTGTGCAATGGCCGAAAGGCGCGCCATCTCACCGAATTCGCTCATACCCATTTCAATCACAGCTGCTTCGTGTTCCGGTGCAAGCTGGAAGATGGTGAGGGGAAGGCCAATCTGGCTGTTCTGGTTGCCCTGTGTGCGCATGGTGTTGTAGCGTGCAGAGAAAGCCAGCGCCACCATTTCTTTGGTAGTGGTTTTTCCCACACTGCCGGTAATGCCGACCATGGGAATCTGGAATTGCGCGCGATACCAGGCAGCTACCTTTTGCAGTGCCTGGCAGGTGTTTTCCACATAAATCCAGGGGTGAGAATCCTCTGCCGGAGCGTTGCGGTATTGGGTGAAAGTACCCGCTGCGCCGGAAGCCAGCGTCGCTTCGATGTAGATATGAGCGTCCGTGCGCTCTCCTTTGATGGGGACAAACAGGCATCCGGAGTGAATTTCCCGGCTGTCGGTGCTGAAAGAGGTAATCTCTGTCTGCGGGTCGCCGCAGAGAAGGATTCCTCCACAGGCTCTGGCGACCTGTTCCGCTGTAAGCTTCATATTATCGATCCTTTCCTGTTAAAATCAAAGGGAATATGTACTGTGTATCTGTGCACGCTTGTTGCAGTAAGCTGACTGAACCGCCGCGCACAAATTCCCCGCAGGGGGATTTACAAGCGCGGTGGTTCCGCACCGCTTCCTGCACCGGAACTTCGTGGGGGTTTGAAAAGGGAGCAAGGCGGTCCCTTTTCCGCTTCTTTGCGCCCTTTCTTCCCGCGGAAGAAAGGGCAACCCCCTGCTCTCGCCGGGGCAGCGGAGTTTATATAAACAGACAAATCACGCCCACAATGATGGCGATGATACCACCTGCACGCTCTGCCAATAAAGCCATATCCGAAGGTTCTGCATCTTTATAGCGCCAGCCATAGCTTATATACCACATCTTATTGGGAATCGCCACATGAACGATACCCAGCAGGAGCAAAATAAGACCCAAAATTATGTATGTCCTGGAATGGGTAGGAGTGGTTTGCTCATCTAAACGCAATACATCCCACAGAACATCGCCGGCAACATATTTTTTAGGGTCATAATCGTCACTCCATCCACCGCCGCCGCCATATGCTTCCTCGCTCCACCAGTAGGTGGAACCATTCGGATAGGTAACCTCAAAATCCACATGCGTTCCGCTGGTGGACACATCAAAAAGACAAATATAGCCGTCAACCAAGATGGTTTTCTTTTCTAGATCTACCGTGT
>DVIY01000069.1 GCA_018710915.1 Candidatus Gallacutalibacter pullistercoris | reverse complement strand
CTTGCTCCGCGACACGCCAAAGTGAGCAAAGCTCAGTGGCGGTCGAAGGCGGCACTGCGTGAACTGGCGGCCACGGAGCAGATTGTTTTGGGCACGCCTGCTGCGAGCTAACTGAACCGCCGCGCACAAATTCCCGCAGGGGATTTACAAGCGCGGTGGTTCAGCACCGCTTCCTGCACCGGAACTTCGTGGGGGTTTGAAAAGGGACCAAGGCGGTCCCTTTTCCGCTTCTTTGCGCCCCTTTCTTCTCGCAGAAGAAAGGGCAATCCCCTGTTCTCGCTGGAGCGGCGGAAAACCTCTCAAAATGAAAACAGAAAGGGACGTGTTTATGCAACACGCCCCCTTGTTTTCAAGCTTAGCCTTCTACGCAGATTTTGCCGTTTTGCAGCACTTTCTGGATTCCAAGCTCCGAATCCAGCAGCACAATATCAGCCAGCTTGCCGGCACAAATGCTGCCTACGCGGTGGTCTTCGCCGATACAGCGGGCAGGAACCAGCGATACGCTGCGCACTGCCTGCTCAAACGGGATACCCCAGGAAACCAGATTCTTCATTTCCTGATACAGGTTTGTGGTGGAACCGGCAATGGTGCCGTCTTTCAGGCAGGCTTTGCCGTCGCGCACAAACACCGGCTGGCCGCCCAGCTCATACTCGCCGTCTGCAAGGCCGGCAGCGCTCATAGAGTCGCTGACTACGGTGATTCTTTCGCCCAGCAGGCGGAAGGTGGTGCGCAGTACGGCAGGATGGATGTGGAAACCATCGCAGATAATTTCAGGCGTTACGCGCTCATCATCAAAAACAGCGCCTACCACGCCGGGGGCACGATGCGTGAACCCGCTCATGGCGTTGTACAAATGGGTAGCGTGTGTGATGCCCATGTCAAATCCATGTTTGGCCTGGTCATAGTCGGCCTCGGTATGGGCAATAGAAACCGGGCACAGCTGGCTGGCCTGACGGATAAAGTCGTCGGCGCCTTCGGTCTCGGGAGCAACCACAACCAGCCGGACAATACCGCCGCAGCCCTCGTACAGGCGGCGGAACTGCTCAAAATCGGGCTTCTGCACATACTCGCCCTTCTGAGCGCCTTTCTTCTTAATGGAGACATACGGGCCTTCCATGTGGACGCCCAGAACGCGGGCGCCGTCTTCCGGATTTTCCATACACTCTTTTGCGCAGGAAAGAGCCTGTGCAATCATCTCTTCCGGCAGCGTCATCGTAGTGGGGCAGAACGAAGTGACACCGCGTTTCAAAAGGAAGCGGGCCATCGTGCGGATGGATTCCACCGTACCGTTGCTGGCGTCTTCTCCATCGCATCCATGGATATGGATATCCACGAAACCGGGCACAGCCGTCAAACCGGCGGCATCGATTACCTGCTGGCCTTCCTCCGGGAAATCCAGACCGACAGCAGCAATCCGGTCGCCCTCAATCAGAATATCCTTGCGGCACAGCTGAAAGTTTTCATCCAATACCATTGCGTTTTTAATCAACATTTTTTCAACAACCTCCCGGTATTTGATACCATCAGTATACCACGAAGGGAGAAAACAAACAAGTGCCGCAGCTGTTTTGAAGCAAAAACAGAGGCGGCGCAGCCTGCGCCGCACCGCCCCGGTTTTATCCCGTATGGGAATCTTACTTCATGTTTTCCTCGTACTGCTTAATCATCTTCTTGACCATCTGGCCGCCCACAGAACCGGCCTGCTTGGAGGTCAGGTCGCCGTTATAGCCCTGCTTCAGGTTCACGCCGACTTCAGAAGCAGCTTCCATCTTGAAACGGTTCAGGGCCTCACGAGCTTCAGGAACAACATTCTTGTTGGACATAATCAAATACACTCCTCAAATTCAAAGTTTTGTTTTGCGTTTGCTTTCCTATTGTTCGCAGCAATCCGGATTTTATCACTGACAATTTTTTCATTTTTTGAACCTGTTTGCCAGCACGGTTTCACATCCGGTATCCCTGCACAGAAGGCACGCCGCACAGCACCAGTACCGCGCACAGCAGCACCATCTGTTCCGGGCAGAGCGGGTGCTCCATATATATGGGGATTTCTCCAGGTTCAAGAAATTCACCGGAAAGCGTTGTGACACCCCGCAGCATACTCACCGAACCGCATGGAAAATCACTGCTGGAAACGCTGAATGTATCGCGCGGGGAAGTCCCGTACAGTGCGGTTGGGATTCCCGTTCCGTACAGCGCCCGAAGCCCCGCTGCAAAGCCCGATTCCAGCAGCGCAATCCAGCCGGATGCAGAACATTTCCCCATTTCACGGAATGATTTTTTAAACAGCAAAAGGCCGCTCCCCTGGCCGGGCCACTCTTCCCCTTCTTCCAGCAGGAAGCTCCTTTCTCCGCTTCCATATGAAACGCCTTCGTAGCAGACCGTTCCATACCGTGAAAGGAGTGCTTTCAGAAGCTGCGCCGCTGTGCGGTCTTCGCGCGGGCCGCAAAGAAAAATCCTGTACATTTTCAGACCTCCTTCTCTACCCTATCAGCGTAACCACATATTTCCATAATATACAGCCGCCGGTAGCAGAATTGCATTTTTCCGCATATGCTGGACAAGAAGACTGCTTGGAAAGGAGAGAAAGCCGATGCCTTTTGATGACCGGGAGCTTCTGGCAAGACTGATTCAATGCGAGGCCGGCGGCGAAGGGGATGACGGGATGCGGGCCGTTGCCTCTGTGGTGATGAACCGCACCAATATCGCCTATGGCGAATTTTCGCGCGTAAGCAATGGCGGCAATGTCCGGAATATCATCCAGCAGCCCGGACAGTTTACCTGTATGAAGACCGAAGTTGGCGGAGGCTATAACCCGCAGAACATTTATAATATGGACCCCGAAGAGATGCATTATGCCATTGCCGACTGGGCGCTGTCCGGAAATACCGCCGCTTCGGTTGGAAATTCCCTGTTTTTTCAAAACCCGTATCAGCCTGCCTGCCCCCCGTATTTCCCGCCGGGCGGCATTGGTACCTATTATACCCGTATCAATAACCACTGCTTTTATGTCCCCACCGAAAAATACAAACAGACCTGAACACTGGAAGGAGACTGCATATGAATACACCAGATACCGGCTTCAGCGCCGTATACACACAAAGCCCCACGGGAAGCACTTCTCTGGGAGGCACATGCCCCGGAGGGACCGGCTGTTCTGTGGGAACCGACGCCGGGTTCAGTGCACTGCCGCAGGTTTACAATGCTTTTCCCGGCTCAAACACCATGGCCTCCGCAACGGGCATCAACAACATGTCGATTCCGTGGAGCCAGGGAATGGCCGTTACGCCGGAAAACCTTCAATACCTGAATGGGTTCATCCGCACACAGATTGGAAAAAAGGTAAAGGTAGAATTTCTGATTGGAGCCAACACGCTTTCTGACCGCATCGGCGTATTGGTAGGGGTAGGCGCAAACTACATCCTGCTCAACGAAATTGAAACCGACGACCTGCTCGCCTGTGACTTCTACAACATCAAATTTATCCGGTTCTACTATTGATTTGCAAAAATCCCCGCCCTTTCTGGTTTAACAGGAAGGACGGGGAACTCATTTTTCCATAAAATTTAAACTTGTGCGATGCTCAGGCACTGGTATGACGCTTGCCGCACCACTGCTGAACCCGAACCCTCCACAAGCCGGCTTTCAGGTCTGACGCGCTCCATTCGCCGCGCCAATCCGGCCAGTATTGGCGCATAATGGCGGTCAGGACTTCTGCGCGCTCTTCTTC